>JBBIMZ010000177.1:0-7451 GCA_037444135.1 Solibacteraceae bacterium | reverse complement strand
TCCCGCGCCTCTTCCTCCACAAGGTCGACGAGCTCGTTGTTGAGTCCGATCGTCTCCAGCGGCTCGACGAAGAGCGTGTGCCCGGTGCCGCTCGCCCCATGAATGACGCCCTCGATCCGGCGGTGCTGGCCTGCGATGATCGGCACGACAAAGCGGTCGTTGCGAATCGTGACGAACTCTTCTTGCAGGAGGCCCTGGTCGCGGTGGAGGCGCAGAAAGCGCTCCAGCGACTCCTGAATCCGGAGCTTCTGCCGCTCGATGTCGCGCCGCAGGCGGGCGAGCGCCGGACTGGCGTCGTCGGCGAGCGTGCCATCCGGCAGGATCTTGCCCTCCATTTCGCGGGCGATCGCGCGGAAATCGCCGAGCCGCTTGGCGCGGGCTGCCAGGCGCGGGAATCGTTCGGCGGAAAACAGCAAGGCCGCGCGGATGTCGGCGGCGCTCGCCATCAAGCTTTGAAGTGCCAGGAGCTCT
Organism: Solibacteraceae bacterium; assembly: GCA_037444135.1. GTDB lineage: Bacteria > Acidobacteriota > Terriglobia > Bryobacterales > Bryobacteraceae > CALKXJ01. The sequence goes on along the minus strand of JBBIMZ010000177.1, from coordinate 6,980 downwards.
TTCGGATCGAGGACGATGCCCTCAATCCGGAGCTTGGCGATGGCCTCGCGGCAGTCGGCAATTCCATCGAAGCGGACCCGGAGGGCCGCGCCCCTGCCGGCCGGTTGCGGCTTCTCGAGCGCCCGCTCATGTTCGATCGCCTCGAGCGTCTCCGCCCCGATCTGTTCGAGCGCCGCGCGGTCGGACAGGGGCCGAAGGCGGTCGAGTTCGGCGGCGCCGAGCGGGCTGGCCAGATAGCGCCGCAGAAGCTCTCGCAGGGATTCAAACTCGAGCAGTTCGGCGCTCGTGATTTTCATCGCTCGAACCAGCCGAAGGCTTTCTCGATCACCGGCAGGCTGCCTTCGGTCAGCCGCCGCCGCGGAAGTTCCCGGCGCGGCACCCACGCGAGGCGGCGGGCGTCGTCGCCCGGGCGCGCCTCGCCGCCAGTCACTTCGCAGACGTAGTCGATGAGTACGTAGTGATATTCGGGCCGGCCCTCGCCGTCACGCAGGATGCGCTCGAAGATTTCGACGACGCCCAGTGGACGGACCGCCAACCCCGTCTCCTCGCGCACCTCGCGCCGCAGGGCTTCTTCGAGCCGCTCGCCGACTTCCACCACCCCGCCCGGCAGCGACCAGCAGCCCTGCTGGGGCTCGCGCCCGCGCTCGATGAGGAGGACGCATCCGTCCCGGATGATGATCGCGCCCACGCCGAGGATCGGGCGCTCCGGATATCGGCGCTTGTCCCGGTTAATACTGTAGCGCTCCTTTCACGCCCAGCCGGACCGCATACACCGAAGTCCGCGCCGTGATGAACAGCGTCCCCAGATCCGCGTCGCCGAAGGCGCAATTGGAAGGCTTTTCGGCCACCTCGATGGTGTGGAGGAGCTTTCCCTCCGGCGAGTAGACAGGGAGCTTGGTCGCGGCGATGTAAATGTTGCCCTTTTCGTCAACGGCGATGCCGTCGGGAGGTCCGTCGATCCCCGAGATGAGCACGCGCTCGTTGGAGACGTTGCCGTTGCGGTCGACGTCGTAGGCGCGCAGATTGCGTTCGTCCGAGTTGGCCACGTACAGGATCCTGCCGTCGGGCGACAGCCCGATGCCGTTCGGCCGTCCTTGCGGGCGCGCGATCAGGCGCAATTCCCCCTTGGGCGTAATCTGATAGACGCCGTAGAAATCCAGCTCGCGCGTGTCGGCCTGCCGCCCGAAGGCCGGATCGGTGAAATACGCGTTGCCGTCCTTGCGCACGACGATGTCGTTGGGCGCGTTCAGGCGTCTGCCTTCCCAACGCTCGGCCAGAACCTCGATCGCGCCCTTCTTGTCCGTCCGCGTAACCCGGCGCGAACGGCTCTCGCAGGTGTACAGGCGGCCCTTGGCGTCGAATGCGTTCCCGTTGGCGCCCTCGGATTGATCGCGGAACAGCACGGGCTTCTCTCCCGGCGTGAACCGCCAGATCTTGTCGTTCGGCACGTCGCTGAACAACAGGAATCCGTCGCGCGACCAGGCGGGCCCTTCCGTAAAAGTGTAACCGGCGGCCACGCGGACGACGTGGTAGTCCGTGAAGTTCTGCGCCCAGGTCGGCGCCGCCAGCGCGAGCACCCACCACCATCTTCTCATGGCTACTCGTATTGTAGCGGCAAGCGTCCGGCGGCGGCTCCTGGTGCTACACTAACGTCGGATTCGATGAGGCGCCTAGCCGCCGTCGCTCTCCTGCTGGAGACCGCTCTTGCCGGGGGCGCTCCGTCGCTGGAGCAGCTGCTGCGAGCGGCCGCCCGGCTCGACGCCGAAGGCAAGTGCAGGGAAGCCGAGCAGCTCTACGAGCGGGCGCGGAAGCTGGGTGCACCCCCGCCCGTACTGCTGAATAATCTGGGCAACCATTACTTGGCGTGCGGCCGGCCGGAGAAAGCCGAACCGCAGTTCGAGCAGCTTGTGAAGCTGAACCCGGCCCATCGCAATGCGAATCTGCAACTGGCGCGTCTGGCCGTCGAGCGCAGGCAAGGCGCCAAGGCCCTCGAACACCTGGCGCGGGTCAACGACCGCAGCCCCGCCGTGCGCATCCTGCGCGCCGAAGCCCTCCACTGGGCAGGCCGCCCCGCCGAAGCCCGCTCCGTGCTTGAGGCCGCCGAGCGTGAGGCGGCCGGCGACCCGCGCCTGCGATTCACGCTCGGCATGGCCTGGGCGCGGCTGGGAGTCTACGACCGGGCGGAGGCCGCGTTCGAACAGGTCCTGCGGCAGCGGCCCGCCGATTTCGATGTCCAGCTTCATCTGGGCCGCGCCGCCGCCCGCGCCGGCCACTGGGATCGGGCGCTCGAAGTCCTCCAGGCGGCCCAGAAACTGCGCCCGGACGATCCCGAGGCGCTGCTCGAACTGGGGCTGGCGCACGCGGCCCGCAAGGAATCGAGCCGGGCCGTCTATCTGCTGGCGCAGGCCCGCCGGCGCGCTCCCGGGCGCCCGGACATTGTGCTGGCGCTCGCCCGGGCCGCCGAGGACGCCGGCTTTTACGGCGACTCGGCGCTCGCCTACGACGAATATCTGACGCTGCGCCCCGGCGACGACCGCGCCCGCCGCGACCGGGCCCGCGTGCTCGGCTACACGGGGACGCGGCTCGACGAGGGTCTGCGCGAAATGGCGTGGTATATCGAGAAATACCCGCGCGATCCGGTCGGCTACTTCAATCTGGCCCAGTTCACCTGGCGCAACGACCCCGACAAGTCTCTCGAGCAGCTCGCGACCGCATTGAAGCTCGACCCGAATTTCGGCGCCGCCCACGTCTCCCGCGCGTGGCTGCTGCGGCGCCTGGGCCGCGCCGCCGAAGCCTTGCCGCACCTGGAGGCGGCTCTGAAGTTCGCTCCGAACGATCTCCGGACGCTCGACCTGCTGGGGATGGTCCACCTCGACCTGGACCAGCCGGCCGCCGCCGAGCAGGTGCTCCGCCGTGCGCTGGCCATTCAACCGGACGATCCTGAGGTGCTCCTTCATCTCGGCCGGGCCCTGATGGCGCTCGACCGCCCCGACGAGGCGCGGCAGTTCATGGACAGGTACCGGCAGGTGCGCCCGCGGTGGTTTCGCGATCCGCGCCGTGAGCCCGGCATGATCGAGCTGGCGACGCTGCCGGAGCCGGAACGCCGGGCGCGGGAAATCGAGCGGTTCCGGCGCATGGCCGCTGCGCGCCCGGACGATCCCAAGCTCCAGCTCCACCTGGCGGAGTTGTTGCTCGCCGACGGCCGCACGGAGGAGGGCCTGGCCGAATTCCACAAGCTTCTGGAGATGAACGCCGACAGTGAAACCCTGGAGGCGGCGGGCCGCGCGCTGGTCCGCTCGGATCAATACCGCGCGGCGCGGGCGTTCCTCGAGCGCGCCGCCTCGGACCGTCCCTCGGCGCGGCTGGATCTGGCTCTCGCGGTGCTCGCCACCGAGGGGCCCGCGGGCGCCCTGGAGGCTCTCGGCGAAGCGCCGGGCGAGGAGAAAGCCGGCGATTACCTGCTCCTCAAAGCCACGATCCTGGACGCAGCCGGCCGGTCCGACCAGGCCGCCGCGTTGCTGCACGACGCCGTGCCGCAGGCGGCCTTCAGACCGGACGTGGCGCGCCGCGCGGCGCTGCTGCTGGTGCGGCGCGGGCGCCTCTCGGACGCGCTCGCGGTCGTCGGCGGAGCCTTGCGGGCCGTTCCGGAGGATCCTGAACTGCAGCTGCTCCAGGGTGCGCTTTGGGGCCTGGCCGGCCGCACCGCCGAGGCCGAGACGGTGCTCCGCCGGCTCCAGGTTCACCGGCCCGAATGGGATCTTTCGTACCTGGTTCATGGTCTGCTTCTCGAGCGGACGCGGCCGGGGGAAGCCCGCGAGAAACTGGAGACCGCAGTCGCGCTCGGGTCGCGCGAGCCGGCGGCCGCCTGCGCTCTGGCGCGACTCAAAGGCGCCCCTCAGTCCGAGCGGTGCGATTGCCGGTCGAATCTGGAGCAGTTCCTGGCGCCTGCGTGCGAGACCCGGCACTGAACAATTCTCCGTGGTTTTGTTGTTAGAATAAGGGCGCAGCGAGGGGAAGCGCCGGCCGTTGGCCGGCGGCTTTCCCGGAGCGGCATGGAAAAGCCCATATTGTTGCGGGGCGCCCGGCAGTTGCTGACTCTCCGGGGCCCCAGCGGCCCCCGGCGCGGCGCCGCAATGCGAGAACTCGGGATCATCCAGGACGGAGCGCTGCTGATTTCCGGAGGCATCATCCAGGAGGTCGGCCCCAGCCGGCGCGTCGAGAATCTGGCGGCGGCCCGTGACGCCGTTGAGATCGCCGCCGACGGTCGCGTCGTGATGCCCGGCTTCATCGATCCGGAGACGCGTCTGGTGGGCGGGGAACTGCGCTTTGAGCCCGACCGCGACGCCTTCGACGCCGACGAGGAAGAGATCGAAGCCGAGCCGAAGCCGGGTGAGCCGTCCTGGAGACGAACGCTGCGGGAGCTGCAAAGCGCCTCCAAACGGCGCCTGGAGATGCGCGCCAGGCGCACGATCCGGGAGCTGGTCCGGCACGGCACCACCACGGTGGAGGCCAAGTCGTCCTGGGGCATCGACTCCCGCACGGATTTGAAGATTTTGCGCGTCCTGGAAGCGCTTCGCGACAAGCCGCTCGACGTCTTTCCCACCTATCTGCTCGGGCATGCTCCGCCGGAAGCGGACAAGTCTCCGCAGACGCATCTGGAATGGCTCTGCGGCGAGATGCTGCCCCGCTTGCGCACCCGGCGTCTGGCCCGGTACGTCCAGGTGCGCTGCGGTCCCGGGGCCTATTCGCCCTCGCAGGCCCGCAAGATTCTCTCGGAGGCGCGGGCTCTCGGCTTCATTCCGCGGCTTACCTTCGGCGAAGAGGCGGGCGAAGGCGCGGTCGCGGCCGCCGTCGAAGTCGACGCCTCCAGCATCGACGGCCTGGAGCGGCTGAGTGCGGCCGAGGTGGACCTGCTCGCTACTTCCTTGACGGTCGCGGTCCTGCTGCCCGGCCGGGCCCTCTACCTGCGCCGGCCCTATCCCTCCGGGCGGGAGCTGATCGACGGGGGCGCCGCGGTCGCCCTGGCTTCCGGGTTCGCGCCCGACGAGGGCTCGAGTTTCAGCATGCCGGCGATGGTGGCGCTGGCTTGCGCGGAGATGGGGTTGAGGCCCGCAGAGGCGATCGCCGCGGCGACCATCAACGCAGCTCATGCCCTGCGGTGCGCCAACCGCCTCGGTTCGCTCGAGTACGGCAAGCAAGCCGACCTAGTGATGTTGAATACCGGCGACTATCGGGAATTGCCCGTCCGGTTGGGCGTGAACCTCGTCGCCATGGTGATGAAGCGCGGGGAAATCATCTTCCCCCGGATGGAGTTCTGAATGGGGGCGCGGCTCCTCGAGTGCGTGCCCAACTTCTCGGAAGGGCGCGAGCGCGAGAAGATCTCGCAGCTCGCCGAGGCGATTTGCTCGGCCAGCGGCGTCGCGCTGCTGGACATCGATTCCGACCCGGATCACAACCGTTCGGTGATCACCTTTGCCGGTCCGCCTGAGGCGGTTGCGGAGGCGGCGGTGCGAGCGGCCGGCGCCGCCGTCGAGCTGATCGACCTGACACGCCACCGCGGCGTTCACCCGCGCATCGGCGCCCTCGACGTGTTGCCGTTCGTGCCGCTGCGAGGTCTCGGGTTGGAGGAGTGCGCCGCCCTCGCCGCCGCAACCGCCGAGGAGATCTGGCGGCGGCACCGCCTGCCGGCCTACCTCTATGAGGCCGCCGCGCGCCGGCCTGAACGCCGGAACCTGGCCGCCATCCGCCGCGGCCAGTTCGAGCGCCTCCGCGAAGAGGCGCTCCGCGATCCGCAGCGCCGCCCGGACATCGGCGGACCCGGCCTGCATCCCACGGCGGGCGCCGTCGCCGTCGGCGCTCGCGAGATTCTAATCGCCTTCAACGTCCAGCTCGCGACCGAAGAGGTGGCGGCCGCCCGCGAGATCGCTTCGAAAATCCGCTCCGCCTCGGGCGGCCTCCCGGAGGTAAAAGCCATGGGCGTCTATCTGGCCTCACGGCGCCAGGCGCAGGTCTCGATGAACCTGACCGACTTTGAGGTCACGCCCCCCTGGCGAGCCTTCGCCGCAGTCCGCGAGGAAGCGGCCCGGCTCGGCGTGGCCGTCGCCGGCGCCGAATTCGTCGGCCTCGTGCCCCGCAAGGCGCTCGAGTGTCCACCCGGCCTGACGTTGCCGCTCGGCGGCTTCGACGAACGCCGCATCCTCGAGGTGCGCCTGACCGAATGTTTCCCGGCGGGCTGATCTGCCACAATGGGAACCAGTGCTGGTGTCGATTGAACCGGCGAGTCCTCGGCGGCCCGAGTGGCTCCGGGCGCCGGCGCCCGCCGGAAGCAACTACCGCGAACTAAAGGGGCTCGTGGACCGCCTCAAGCTCCACACGGTGTGCGAGAGCGCCGCCTGTCCGAACGTCGGCGAGTGCTGGAATCACCGGACGGCCACCTTCATGATTCTCGGCAACGTCTGCACGCGCCGGTGCGGCTTCTGCGCCGTCCAGAAGGGAGCGCCGCTGCCGGTCGACTACGATGAGCCCCGCCGCGTGGCCGAAGCGGTGGCCGCCCTCGGGTTGCGCTACGCGGTCGTCACTTCCGTCAACCGGGACGACCGCAAAGACGGAGGCGCCGAGCTGTTCGCCCTGACCATCCGCGCGATCCGGGAGCGCGTTCCCGGCTGCAACGTAGAGGTGCTCATCCCGGACTTTCAGGGATCGCGCGCCGCCCTGGCTACGGTCATGGAGGCCGCCCCCGACGTGCTGAACCACAACATCGAAACGGTGCCGCGCCTGTACCGGCAGGTCCGCCTGGGCGCGCGCTACGAGCGCTCGCTCGAAATACTCGCGCTCGCCAAGCAGATCTCGCCGCACACGCCGACCAAGAGCGGGCTGATGGTCGGCCTGGGTGAGAGTCCCGAAGAAGTGCTCCAGGTGATGCGGGACCTGCGCGCCCACCAGGTGGAGATTCTCACCGTGGGCCAGTATCTGCGGCCTTC
>JBBIMZ010000176.1:0-7453 GCA_037444135.1 Solibacteraceae bacterium | reverse complement strand
TTGGAGAGCGTGGTGCGGACGGCGCGCGGCCATGGGAAAGCCGCCGGCATCCAGCCCGGCACTGCCGAGCAGGCGCGCGAATGGCTGGCTCTGGGTTTCAACGTCATCTCCTGGAGCGTGGATGCGGCGGTCTACCGGCGCGCCCTGGCGGCTGAGGTGGCGGCGCTCCGGGAGCGACTCGGCCGCCGGTAGCGTCAACGCCGCGTCACGGTAATCGAGCGCCAGGCGGAGTTGCCGGCGGCATCGTAGGCGCGGATGGTGATCGAATTGGTCCCGACCAGCAGCGGGATGGGCGGCGTGACCCAGTAGGCGGCGCCACCGGCGAGGCCGGAGCCGCCCGTCGAGCTGAACCACCTCACCTCGGTGACGCCGACGTTGTCCCTTGCCGTCCCGCGCAGGACAATCGACGGTTCGCTGGTGAGGACGGTTGTCCCGGCCGGCCAGGTGATCGTCAGCGAAGGAGCGACCCGGTCTGCGCTCGGCCGGGGCGGCGCCGGCGTGGGGTCCGGGGGCGGTGGCGCTGGATCGGGCGTCGGCGGGGGCGGTTGCTGACCTGCGGCCGCGTATAGCTGGCGGATCGACGCCACATCGAGCGGCGTCAGTGCGGTGTACTCGCGATAGTACGGATACATGACGGCCGTCGGATCATCGGCGTGACCGAGTCCGAGCGCATGCCCGATCTCGTGGAGCACGACGCTGTACAGGTCGATGCGGCCGCGGATCGTCCAAGGATCGTCGGCGTCGAAGTGCAGGTCCCCGGCGATCGCCTCCGGATTCGGCGGCGCCGGAAAGAAGGTGTGCGCCAGATAGCGTCCAGGGCCGTCGAACGGGTAGCCGTCGCCATGATCGCCGCTCGTGAACAGGAAGTTGAGATTGCGCGGCGCCGCCGGGTTCGAGCCGGGGAGGAACCGCACGGCGACGTAACGGGACCACTCCCCGATCGCGCGCTGGATTTCGCCCGCCGCAGCGTCCGGCGGCAACTGCTCGGTGAGGCGCTCGAAGGTGTAGGTCAGATCGGCGCTTCCCAAGCCGGGGCCGTCCCAACCCGGCCCCACGGCGAGAATGTACTGGCCGACGGCGCCGTCAGTGGTGATCGCGCCGGCGCAAGGGATCGTGGGGGCGCCTTCGCGCAGCTGGCGGGAGGCCGGGAAGACGTAGGCCACCTCGTCCCATTCGGCGATGCGCGCGGCCTGCTCCCGCGTGCCCCGGACCAGGAGATGGTCGGGGCGAAGATCGGGATTGTGGGCGAGGGTGGCGCCTTCCCGCAACACGATCGTCTCCGCATCGCCGCGGCTCACGTCGGGGTGGAACTCGACCAGGAAGTAGTCGCCTCGGCCCCGCAAGGCGAGCAGGCGGCTCAGCTTCTGTTCCGGCGCCAGCCGGAAGGCGGCTGGCGAACCGAACTGCGCGAAATCGGCGTCGACCGGAGCCGACACCAGCCAGGCGCCGTCGGGCACCGGACGCAGCAGGCGAAACCGGCCTCGGCCGCGCGGCGCCCGGCTCGCACGCGCCGGATCGCCGAACTGAACCACCCAATGCAGGCGATTGGGGTCGAGACTTTTGCCGCGCCAATCTCGCTCCGCCCGGAGGCGCTGTTCCCCGCCGCCGGTTTTCAAACGCAGCGGACCTGCTCCGGCGGCCAGCCCAGGGAGAGTCGCAAAGAGACTTACCAGTGCGAGGGATCTCACAGGAGCGCTTATCGAGCCGGGCGAGAAGTCCGTGAGGTGGAAAGCACTTAGATGGCAGGGAGAAAACACCGATGGTGCGCCGCCTGATCCTTGGCGCCGCCTGCCTGGCGGCGGCGCTCCTGGCGGTCAGCCCCGTTGCTGCCTGGCCGCAGTACGTGATCGGGACGGTCGCCGGCGCCGACGCCACAGACGCCGTGCCGGCTCACGATGCTCGTTTCGGCGGCGTCGAGGGCATTACGGTGGACGGAGCGGGCGACCTGTATCTGGCCGACGCGGCCCGCCACCGGGTGTGGAAGGTGAATGTGGCTGCGGGGACCGTCGTCCCGGTGGCCGGAACCGGCGCGGCCGGGTTCGCCGGTGATGGCGGCCCGGCGCGGGAGGCGTTGCTTTCTCAGCCTTACGACGTGGCGGTGGATGCCGGCGGCAACCTCTACATCGCGGACTTCGGCAACGGGCGGATCCGGCGCGTGCGGCCCGACGGCACAATCGAGACGGTCGCCGGGGGCGGCGCCGAGTCACCCGCCGCCGGAGGGGACGCGCGTCAGGTTCGGCTCCTGGGACCGAGGAACGTAGCGGTCGATGCGGCGGGGCGGCTCTATTTTTCCGAGTTCCTGGGCCACCGCGTCTGGGCGAGGACGTTGTCAGGCAGCCTGGTGCTCGCGGCGGGTCTGGGGATCGCCGGATATATCGGTGAGGGGCCGGCCGCGCAGACGCTCCTGAACGGTCCGACGGGTCTGGCGGTGGACGACTCCCGGGGGCTGTACATCGCCGACAGCGAAAACCGCCGCGTCCGGCGCGTGGCGGGCGGGCGGACCGAAACGGTGATGGAAAACGTCGCCTGGCCTGTCGGGCTGGGCTTGGGCGGCGACGGGACCTTGTATGTAACCGCGGCCGGATCGAAAACCATCCTGGCGCGGTCGCCGTCGGGCGAGGTGAGCGTCTTCGGCGCGGCGCTTCCGGAAGGGGTTCCCCGAGACGTCGCGGTCGCGCCAGGGGGCGCCGTGTATGTGGCCGAATCGCAGCGGCTCTGGCGGGTCGATCCCAACGGTGATGTGCGGCTGGTGGCCGGCGCCGGTAGCGAAACGTCCCTCCCGGCGCTCGAGACGCCCCTGCTCGGGCCCATCGGCGTGGCGCTCGACGCCGCCGGGGACGTTTACATCGCCGAGCAAGGTCGCAAAGCGATCCGGAAGCTGGACCGCGCCGGACTGATTTCCACGGTGGCGGACAGCGGACTCGGCGATCCGGCGGCTGTGGCTCTGAACTTTGCCGGTGAGATCTTCGTGGCTGATTATTCCGGCAACCGTGTCGTGAAGCTGACCTCGCGCGGCGCCGCCGTTCCGGTGGCAGGCTCCGGCGAGGCGGGTTTCGCCGGGGACAACGGCCCGGCTCGAGACGGCCGCCTCGACCGACCGCGGGGCCTGGCTGTCGACTGGCTCGGGAACCTTTACGTGGCTGACAGCGGCAACCACCGCGTGCGGATGGTCAGCTCCGGCGGCCACATCACCACCGTGGCCGGAAACGGCCTGCGAGGCCGGCGGGGCGACGGCGGGCCAGCGACGAGCGCCGAACTCGATACGCCGGCGGGCGTCGCTGTCGACGGCGAAGGAAACCTCTACATTGCCGAACAGGGTGGGCACACCGTGCGCAAAGTGGATCGCCGGGGTATCATCTCGACGGTGGCCGGGACCGGGCAGCCGGGTTACTCGGGCGATGGGGAAGCGGCCGCCACCGCACGCCTCAACGCTCCCACAGGAATCGCCGTAGATGTCTCCGCCAATTTGATCATCGCCGACACCGGGAACCATCGCATCCGGTGGGTCGGCGGTGACGGCGTGATCCGGACGATCGCCGGCGATGGCGTGCCGGGTCTGGCGGGCGACGGAGGCCCGGCGGCGTCGGCGCGGCTGCGCTCACCGGCGGCTGTGGCGGTGGACCCGGGCGGGCGGATCTATGTTGCCGATCTCGAAAACGGCCGTATCCGCCGGCTCGACCCCGTTCTGGGGCCGCCGCCGCTCGAGGATGTCGCCGAGTGCGTCGTCCTCCACGCGGCGAGTTGGCGTCCGGGACCGGTGGCGCCGGGCCAGATCGTCACGCTGTTCGACACCCGGGCAGGTTCGCAAGTGCGCTTCGGCGGCGTGCCCGCCGCGGTCTTCTACCAGGATGCCCGGCAGATCAACGCGCTCGTGCCGGAGAGCCTGGAGGCGCCGTCGGTAGCCGAGGTCGAGATCCTGGCGGAGGGACGGCCGAGAGCCCGCTGCCGGGTTGAAGTCGTGGCTGCCGCTCCCGGGATCTTCACCACCGGCGGCGGCTCGGGACAAGCGGCGGCGCTCAATCAGGACGGCACGCCGAACTCGCCGCAAACCCCGGCGCGCCAAGGGACGGTGCTCACCTTCTTCGCTACGGGCGGCGGCCGCTCGGAGGGCGATCCGCCGAAGCCGGTGCTGCCCGTCGCCGTACGCGTGGCCGGGTTGCCGGTCGACATCGAGTACGCCGGCGCCGCGCCCGGCTTCCCCGGCTTGCTGCAAATCAATATACGGCTGCCTGCTGGCTTGGTCCCCACCGGGGTGCTCCCCTTGGAACTGCTTGTCGGCGGCGTCTCCAGCCAGCCGGGCGTCCTGATCGCGATGCAGTGACGGGCGGCGCGCCCTAAATCATGAACATGCCCCCGTTGATCTCGATCGTCTGCCCGATGACGTAGCGGGACGCTTCCGAGCACAGGAAGACGATCACGTCGGCCATCTCCTCGTTCGTCGCCAGGCGGCCGAGCGGCGTCGCGGCGACGACGCGGTCGAGCATTTCGCGGGTGGAGAACCGGCGGTGGAAGTCATTGTCGACGGTTCCCGGGCTGATGGCGTTGACGCGGATGCCGTGCGGCGCCAGTTCGCGCGCCAGACCCTTGGTCATGGCGGAGACCGCCGCCTTGGCGGCGGCGTAGACCGTGGCGCCGGGGCCGCCGCCGTTGCGGGCGGCGATCGAACTGACGTTGACGATGACGCCGCTGCGCCGGGCGATCATGCCCGGGGCGACCGCCTGCGAGATCCGCCACGCGCTCTTGACGTTGAGCCGCATCACGCGGTCGAACAGATCCGGCGGATATTCGGCAAAGGCGACGCGCCGTACCAGCGATCCGGCGTTATTGACGAGGATGTCGATTTCGGGAGCCGCCTCGGAAAGCGCGGTCAGGCAGCTTTCGATGCCGCTGTCTTCACCGAGGTCGGCCTGGATGGCATCTGCCTGGGCGCCGGCCTCTCGCACGGCCTTTAAGGTGGCTTCGGCACCTTCCCGGTAGGAGTTGTAGTGGATGACGACGCGGGCCACGCCGGCCTGCGCCAGGGCGCGCGCCGTGGCGGCCCCGATGCCTCGGGAGGCGCCGGTGACAAAGGCTGTTTTTGCAGTGAATTCGCTCGGCACAGGTTCCAATATAAAATGGGTCGGACATGCGCAGGTTCTCCCTGTTTCTTGCCGTTGTCTGCCTGGCCGGCGGCGCGCGGGCCGCCAACCGCCCCGAACGAATCGAGTGGTTCCGCGACGCCGGCTTCGGCCTGTTCATCCACTGGAGCCTGGACAGCCAGCTCGGTTCGGTGATCAGCCATTCGCTGGTAGGCGCTGACGCCGATTACCTGCGGCGGTTCTTCGTCGACCTGCCCCGCACCTTCTACCCTTACAAGTTCCAGCCGCGGGACTGGGCCGTGTTGGCCCGGCTGGCGGGCTTCCGCTACGTGGTCTTCACCACCAAGCACCACTCGGGCTTCTGCATGTACGACACGCGCACTACGCCCTTCAGCATCATGAGCACCCCTTTCCGGCGCGACATCACCGCCGAGGTCGTGACGGCATTTCGCGAGCAGGGCATCGCGCCGGGTTTTTATTTCTCGCCGGATGACTTCTGGTTTCTCCATCAAAACGGGAGGCGGATCGAACGAAACACCGACGCGGTGAACCCCGACAAGTACCCCGCGCTGCTCGAATACGACAAGCGCCAGCTCGGCGAGCTGCTGACGCGCTACGGCGCCATCGACGTCATCTTCCTGGACGGACCGGCCGAAGGGCTTCGCGAGGAGTGCTGGCGGCTCCAGCCGGACATCGTGGTCACGCGCGGAGCGATGGAAACGCCCGAGCAGTTCGTGCCGGGAGAACCGATCGAGGGGCCCTGGGAGTCTTGTCTGACCATGGGCACCCAGTGGCAGTACAAGCCGACGAACGAAGAGTACAAGTCGGGCACGAAGCTGATCGAGCTGCTCATCGAAACGCGGGCCAAGGGGGGCAACCTGCTGCTGAACATCGGACCGAAGCCCGACGGAGAATTGCCGATCGAACAGGAGGCGCGCCTGCGGGAGATCGCGCTGTGGATGTTCGTCAACGGCGAAGCGATTTATGGCGTGCGCCCCTGGATCACCACCAACGAGGGCAACATCTGGTTCACGCGGAAGAAAGGCGACAGCACGGTCTACGCCTTCGTGACCGGCCCGCCGTGGCCGCACGGCGCCTGGCGTGAGATCACCTTGCGGTCAGTCCGGGCCACGGCGCAGACGCGCATCAGCGTGCTCAGCCAGTCCGACGAAGTCCTCGAATACCACCCGGAAGTGATTCCCAAGACCACCTGGCGCCAGGACGATAAAGGACTCCACATCCGCGCCATGCGCGCCCAGCGGCTCTACAACGACCGCAAGTGGCCGAATCCCGTCGTGCTGAAGATCACGCACGCCGAGCCGGGCGTCCGGGGATCGAAATGATGCTCCGCACGGCGGTTCTTCTCGCCGCGCCGGGGGCTGTTGCGGTGGCGGCCGAGCCGGCCAAAGTGATCCGCCACGTCACCGTCTACCGCGAGGCGGGACGTTTCGCCGGCTGGCCGGCCAACCACGGCATCTGGTCCTGGGGCGATGAGATCGTGGTGGGTTTCGAGCTGGGCTATTTCGAGCGGCGCGAGACGGGGCACGCCATCGACTACACGCGCCCGGCCGAGCACGTGCTGGCGCGAAGCCTGGACGGCGGCGAGACCTGGGCGCTCGAACGTCCCGAAGGGCTCCGGCCGCCTCCGGGAGAAAAAGTCGCCGGCGTACCCACCGGAGGTGAAGGACGCGAAGCGGTGGATTGTCCGGGAGGGATCGACTTCACCCATCCGGACTTCGCCCTGACGGCGCGGATGACCAGCATTCACGCGGGCAACTCGCGTTTCTACTACTCCTACGATCGCGGGCGGAGCTGGCAAGGGCCGTTCCGGCTGCCGAACTTCGGCCAGCCGGGCACGGCGGCGCGCACCGACTATCTGGTGAACGGCAAGCACGACTGCACCTTGTTTTTGACGGCCGCCAAGTCGAACGGACGCGAGGGCCGGGTGATTGCCGTGCGCACGCGCGACGGCGGCAAGACCTGGAATTTCGTCGCTTTCATTGGGCCCGAACCGCAGGATTACGCCATCATGCCGTCGTCGCTGCGGCTCGGCCCCAAACAGATTTTGACGGCCATCCGGCGGCGTCACTGGATCGATGCTTGGCGCTCGTTCGACGACGGCGAATCGTGGCACTTCGTCGGTCAGCCGGTGGTGGCGACCGGAGGAAATCCCCCGTGCCTGACCCGGCTGGCCGACGGGCGGATCGTGCTCACTTACGGATACCGCCTCGAACCTTATGGCGTACGGGCCAAGATCAGCGCGGACGGCGGCCAGAGCTGGGGCGAGGAGATCGTTCTCCGCGACGATGGCGGCAACTGGGATCTCGGCTACGCCCGCACCGTCCAGCGCCGCGACGGGCGCCTCGTCACGGTTT
>JBBIMZ010000175.1:0-7464 GCA_037444135.1 Solibacteraceae bacterium | reverse complement strand
TTAGCCTCCCAGACGTCGTCGAGCGCCACGACGACGTCCGGCCGGAACGGCGCGGGCTTCTGAAAGCCGTCCTCGTAGTAGAGGAAGACGGGGTTCTTGCGCAGGGCCGGCACGTCGGAGACGAGATTGGGCACAACGACCATGTAGGCGGCGTCCTGGACGAGGACGCCGGTGTAACGGTGGTCCGGGTGATAGTCGTTCGGCCGCGGGCCGAGGACGATGTCGGCACGCCAGTCACGGATCGCGCGGATGATCTGCTTGCGGACTTCGAGCGTCGGCAGCAGTTCGCCGTCCGGATTGTCGAGCACCTGGTATTCGGCGATGCCGAACCGGCGCGCCGCTTCCTGGGTTTCGGCGTGCCGCCGCCGGGCCAGGATGCCGCCGCCCATTTCGTGGTGGCCGGCATCGCCGTTGGTGACGGAAACGAACTTGACGGCATGGCCGGCGCGCGCCATCTTGATGGCGGTTCCTCCGAACCGGAAGTCGCAGTCGTCCGGATGCGCCCCGAAGGCGATAATGCGGAGCCGGGACTGCTGAGCCGGCACGACGGCGGCGAACAGCAGCAACAGCAGCATGCGCCAAGCGGCGCCGGATGCGGTGGCGTGCATGGGAAGACTCCTCTCGTCAGGCCTGAAGGCCGTACAACCCTTTCCAGGTGACTTCCTTGCCGCTGTAGATCGCCGTACGGCCGAGGATCGCGATCATCGTGCTCTGAGCCGACCGTGCGGCGACGTTCTCGACCTTCCCGCTCTGGATCATCCCGAGAAACGCTTCGATGGCGTCGTAGGTGATGTCACGTTTGGATTCAATGGTCTCGCGGTCGTTCGGACCGCGGACGTGCACCATCTCGCGGCGCGAGACGGCGATGAAGGCCTTGGTGCCCGTAAACTCCTCGCCGACCCGGCTGAAGCCTCGCGG
The DNA here is from genome assembly GCA_037444135.1 of Solibacteraceae bacterium. Classification (GTDB taxonomy): domain Bacteria; phylum Acidobacteriota; class Terriglobia; order Bryobacterales; family Bryobacteraceae; genus CALKXJ01. The sequence goes on along the minus strand of JBBIMZ010000175.1, from coordinate 6,546 downwards.
CGTGATCTGATTGGCTTCGTAGTTGACGAACATGCCGTGCGGCCACTCGAAGGTGAGGCTCAGGTGATCGAGGATGTCCATGCTGGTGCGGACCTTCGTGCCGCCCCAGCCGACGGCGCGGAGCGGGAGACCGCCGAGGAACCAGTGCAGCACGTCGAAGTTGTGGCAGTCCTGTTCGACGATGATGTCGCCGGAGAGGTCCTTATAGGAGAACCAGTTGCGCAGCTTGGCGACGCGCGGATCCGGGTAGGGCCGGCGCTGGAAGGGATCGCTGCCGATCCAAAAGGCCCGCGCGTTGGCGAGCTGGCCGATCTGCCCCTCCTGGATGCGCTTGTACGCCTCAAGGTAGACCGGACCGTAGCGCTGCTGGAAGCCGACCGAGATGCACTTGGTGGGATCGGCCTTCTCGGCGGCGGCGATGACGCGGAAGCAGCCCTCGGCGTCGACGCCCATGGGTTTCTCGCAGTAGATGTGCTTGCGCGCTTGGATGGCCGCTTCGAGCATCCGGGGGTGCTCGAACGGGGGCGTGGCGATGAGGACGGCGTCGACGTTCGAGGCCAGCAGCTTCTCGAAGTCCTTGTAGACGGCCGGATTCTGGACGCCGATCTTCTGCTTGCCCATCTCGATGCGGTCGTCGAACAGATCGCACGCGCGCGCGGGGATCGGAGTGGACGATCGTGGCGTCATAGGTGCCGCGGCCACCGACGCCGATCAAACCGAGGGAAATCTGCGAGTTGGCTTGCGAGCCGCGAACGGCTTCGGGCTTGACGATTGCAAAAGCTCCGGCGGCGGCCGCGCCGGCCTGGAGCAGACTCCGGCGGCTTACCGGCCCGTCAGTAGAACTCATGGGACCTCCTTTGCGAGAACAGACCACTTGGGAATTATAGTTCAGGCTGCGGGCCGGAAGAGAAGACCGGCGTCAATAACCGTCTCAACCCCGCCGACGGCGGATGAAGAACAGAGCAACCAATCCGGCTCCGACCAGGGCGTAGGTGGCCGGCTCCGGCACGGCCTCGAACTCGACCGAGCACTCGGTCCAAGCGGCCGAACCTTGGGCTCCGATGCCCCGGTGCGACGCCGTGTCATGCAGGTAGGCATCGTTGGCGCCGTTGCAGTACAGCAAGCGCGCTCCAAAGCCGGGGCCGGGATTGCCGAAAAGACCCTTCATGTACACGGCGATGCCGTTTTGCCCGAGCAGGGTTGTCCGGGGCATGTAGAACAACGAGAGCCGGTAGGTGCGGGAACCGGTCTGAACCAAGGAGACATCGTCGATAAGGCCGCCCACGCTGCCGCCGGCGTAGGGACCTTCCGCGGCGATCGTGAACTGGTAGCGGAGCCCGTTGAGAGTGACCGTCTGAGCCATTGCGCTGGCGGAACTCAGCCCGTCTCTGGGATGGCTGTCCAATTCGAGATAGTGAAGTCCAGAATGCGGCAGCACACCGAGAACTTGCTGTATGTGCACCTCGATCCCGGATCCGGCGACCGTCTGCCAGCCGGGGATCGAATCGTAGACGCCAGGTAGTCCGAGCGCCGCCAACTGGTTCAGGGGACGGGCGACAGGACTCTCGGAAAACGCCGTGCCCTGGAAGCCCGTCGTGATGTTGAGCGTGCCGTCGACGCTTTCAAAATCCCCGTTGGTGAACAAGTTCGCCTGAGCGAGCGAACTCAGGCCCAGCAAGATCAGGATCGCTGCTGCTCCCCGCATCATCATTTGGTCTCCTCGCTATGCGCAAACCACTCCCTTTTTGGCGTACCGCCCAAACTGAATTATCGTCCATCGAAATAAAATATGCAAGACTTTTCTCGGGACCTTCTGGGCGGCACCGCGGCCGCGGCCGACTCCGGCTCATCCGGCGACCCTGGCTTGCTCGGGGGCCGGGGGCCCGACGAGGCTATGCAAGAATTGCAGAAAGCGGCGTCCGAGCCGTCTTCCGTTACTTTGCGCGTAGGCGGTGCGGCGCAGGAAAACCAGGAGGCCTAACACATCCTTGTCCCGCAGGTGCGGCAAGAGGCCGCGATCGGCCGCCTGGCGCTCCAATTCCGCGAGCCCGTGGTTGAAGCCCCGCTGGATGGCGGCCGCCAGCAGGTTTTCGGGGCGCGTCTCGTAGTACAGGCCCGAGGCTCGCGTGCGGTAGGTCCGGATGATCGCGTCCAGGGCTTCGGCGACGTCGGCGTCCACGGCTCCCGTGACGCGCGAAGCCGCTTCGAGGAGAATGCCGGAGAGCATGAACAGAAGATCCTCGCGCTCGCGAAGGAACCCCTCCGGCAATTCGACCTCGCCGTAAGGAAACCGGGCCGGGTCCGGTTCGGGCAGCCGCTCGAACTGGCGCGCTTCGATCAGATGGGGGCAATCGAGGGGGCAACGCACGCTGACTTCCCGCTCCTCGCCGCAACAGCGCGCACAGATGTCGCTTCCCACGCCCGGACAGTAGCGCCGGGGCCGGCGTTTTTCGCACAAGCGACAGAGTTTCATGACAGGGGGCGCGCGTGAACCCCGCGGCCGGAGGCACTATCGTACCATACGAGGTCTGATGCGACGCACGGATCTGTATTTCAAAGTCGAACTCGAGCACGGCGGCGGCGAAAAGCTCGAGCGCGCCGTCGAGGAGATCGCCCGGCGGATCCGCAAGGTCCACGGGGTCCGCCGGGTCGAGTTCTCTTACGCTATGGCTTCGCCGTCCGGCCCCGAGCCTTGAAAATCCGGCGGAAGGTGCGAAGGAAAAAGCCGTCGGTCATGCCAGCGATGTAATCGCAGACAACCTGATGGACCGCTTCGCGTCCGACCTGCCCGGCATAGGGCTGGGGCATCTGGTCGGGGTGGTTCAGATAGTGCTCGAACAGTTCGGCGATCATCGCCGCCGAGCGCCGCCGTTCGTCGGCCAGCGTCTCGGTATTGTAGACGGCCCGGTGCAGGAACGCTTTCAGTTCGGCGCAGGTCTGCCGGGCCGGCGCCGACAGCTGCGCCAGGCGAGTCGGATGGTGCCGCACGGCGTCGACGTCGGCCACGCCGGCCCTGCCGGCAGCTTCCCGCGTTCCGTCGATGAGGGAGGTGACCAGGCGGTCGATCAGCCCCCGGAGGATTTCGTGGAACCGGACGCGCTCCGGGGCATCGGCAAAGCCTTTGTCGACTGCGGCGCGCAGCTCGGCAAACAGCGGCACGGCGCGGCCGATCTGGTCCATCGTGATCAGACCGGCCGAGTGGGCGTCGTCCAGATCGGCGCAATTGTAAGCGATCTCGTCGGCCAGATCGATCAACTGGGCCTCGAGGGGGGGCCGCAGTCCGGGCAGGTATTGCTCCAGCTCGGCGGCGTCGCCAGGATCGATCTCGCGGCTGTGCTTGACGATGCCTTCGCGGACTTCGAAGGTCAGGTTGAGGCCGGCGAAGCGGGCGTAGCGCTGCTCGAAGCTCTCGACGATGCGGAGGGCATGGAGATTATGTTCGAAACGGGCGCCGAAGCGGCGCATCTGCCGGTCCAGCTCGGCTTCTCCCGCGTGAGCGAAAGGCGGATGGCCGATATCGTGGGCCAGCGCGAGGGCTTCGGTGAGATCCTCGTTCAGGCACAGAGCCCGGGCGACGGTCCGAGCGATCTGAGAGACTTCGATGGTGTGCGTCAACCGGTTGCGGAAGTGGTCCGACAGCCCGGCAGTGAAGACCTGAGTCTTGTTCTCCAGCCGGCGAAAGGCGCGCGCGTGGACGAGCCGGTCGCGGTCGCGCTGGAAATCGTCGCGGTAGGGATGAGGCGGTTCGGGGTAACGCCGGCCGCGGCTGCTTTCGACCGGGAAGCGCAGCCGCGCAAGGGCGCGCGTCATGGCGGTGGCGCCGCTTACTGCGCGGCGGGCTGCCCGACGCCGGCAAGAGCCGAGATGGCCGCCCGGCTGACGGCGCTGCGCTGGGTCCGGAGCGGCTCGAGGAGTTTGCGCGCCTCTTCGGGCCTGGTGCGGGCGAGCACCTGCCCGAGGACGATCGCCGCCTGCTCTTTCGAAACGAGCACGGTCGGATGCGCCATCAAGTCGCGCAGGATCTTCTCGGCCTCTTCAGACTTTTCCTGGCCGGCGTAGAGCTGGGCCAGCGAAAAGGCCGCCTGCGACGCGTAGGGCTGTTTGCCGGATTCCATCACTTCGCGGAAGCGCCGAACCGCCTCCTCGGTGTTGCCTTCCTCGTTGGCGACGGCCCCCAGATAATAGCGAGCAACGGCCGCCTCCTCGCTGCGAGGATACTTCTCGATAATTTCACCGAACGCCTTCTTCACCGCCTCTTTCTTGGCCTGTTCGGTGGGGAAAAAGATCAGGTAAGGGCTGGAGGGCGGCCCGATCTGCGCGTCGTAGATCCGTTCGGCCTGGCGCAGGGCTTGCTGGCGCACGAGGCGATGATGCCGGAGATAGTAGCGGCCGCCCGCGACGGCCAGAATCGTCACCAGCGCGACGGCCGCGACGAGGACGGCCTGGCGGCGGTGGCGTTCCAGGAACTCGACCGTATGGCTGACTTCGAGAGCAAACTTGTCTGTTTTGAGTTCCTTGCGCGTCAGCTTGTCCATGGAAACACCCGGCGAATCCTGCAAGCTATTCTAACACGTCAGGCCGGCGGTGCACCGCCTTGCTACCATGGGTAGCAGATGAACGGGCCGGCTTGCCGAACTGCGGCCGCACTGCTCGCATTCGCCCTTGGGCTGAGCCGGCTGGCGGCTCAGGCGCAACAGCCCCCGCAGCTGCGGCCCTGGGGTCACCGGGCGGTGGTCGAGGCTGCCGGGTCGCTGGCCCCCAGGGGCGCCGAGGCGGAGCGGGTGGAGATGGGCACGCCGGCGCGGGCGCCGGGCCGCCCGCAACTGGTGAGCCTCGCGCAGATCTGGTCCAAGGGCGCTCATAACGCCTTTACCGACTTGGCGCGGTTCCGCGAGCGCTGGTACTGCGCCTTCCGCGAGGGCTCCGACCGGTTCTCCGCCGACGGCGTCATCCGGTTGATCAGTTCCCCGGACGGCGAAAGTTGGGCGGCCGCGTCGGTGGTGTCCGCGCCGGGCGCCGATCTCCGGGATCCCAAACTCGGCGTCACGCCGGACCAGCGGCTGATGCTGACCGCCGCGGCGCGCTACCTGGGCCCGGCTGAGACCCATTTTCAGACGCTGACCTGGTTCTCCCTGGACGGGCGGGATTGGGCCGAGCCGTTCAAAATCGGCGATCCCGACGTTTGGCTCTGGCGCATCCGCTGGCATCGCGGCAACGCCTACGGCGTCGGCTACAGCACTACCGCGGAACGCTTCATCCGGCTCTACGTCGGCCCGGAAGGGCTCCGTTTCCGCAGCGTTTCCGATCGGATGTACGCGGAGGCGACGCCGACGGAGGCGACCCTGCTTTTCAACAACGATGACTCTTCGCTGTGCCTGTTGCGCCGCGACGGCGGTCCCGGAACGACCCTGTTCGGGCGGAGCCGTCCCCCGTACCGGTCCTGGGAGTGGCACGACCTGGGAGCGCGCCTCAGCGGCCCGAATATGATTCGCCTGCCGGACGGCCGCATCGTGGCCGCGGGCTTGCTCGAGGAGGCGCGGCAGCGCACCGTGCTCTGCTGGTTGGATGAGCGTCAGGCCACGCTCAGGGAGTTCTTGACGCTGCCGTCGGGCGGCGATGCGAGCTATCCCGGCTTGGCTTGGCACCAGGGATTGCTCTGGGTGAGCTACCATTCCTCGCACGAGGGCCGGGCGGCGGTATACCTGGCCAGGGTTCGCCTTCCGGCGGAGGATTGACTGCGGTGGGATGCTCTCGGGGCCGACGAACGGGCCGAGGCGCCGAGACAAGCGGCAATTGCTTCCCACTCCTGTTTCGGGAGATAATGTAGGTGGATCCAGAACGGCTGTGGGAAGGCCAAGCGATTTGCCGGGGGTTGGCGCTTGAGACGATCGGGACCGGACGAGACCTTGCGGTGCTCTTTTTGCCATAAAAGCCAGGACGTTGTCGGCAAGCTGATCTCCTCCCCCGGGGATTATCCGCGAGCCTACATCTGCGACGAGTGCATCGCCGTCTGCAACTCGATCCTGGAGGATGACCGGCCCGAGCGCAGCCCCGGCGCCCCGGTCAAACTTCCCAAGCCGCTGGAGATCAAAGACTACCTGGACCAGTACGTGATCGGCCAGGACTCGGTCAAAAAGAAGCTGGCGGTCGCCGTCTACAACCACTACAAGCGCATCCACCTGAACAAGCAGCGGTCGGGCGACGTCGAGCTGTCCAAGAGCAACATCCTGCTCATCGGCCCCACCGGCACCGGCAAGACGCTGCTGGCGCAGACGCTGGCGCGGTTTCTCGATGTGCCGTTTGCGATCGTCGACGCCACCACACTCACCGAGGCGGGCTACGTCGGCGAGGACGTCGAGAACATCATTCTGCGGTTGCTGCAAAACTCCGACTGGGACGTACAGCGCTGCCAGCAGGGCATCATCTACATCGACGAGATCGACAAGATCGGCCGCAAGGACGAGAACCCCTCGATCACCCGGGACGTCTCCGGCGAGGGGGTGCAGCAGGCGCTGCTCAAGATCCTCGAGGTGACGATCGCGAACG
>JBBIMZ010000174.1:0-7499 GCA_037444135.1 Solibacteraceae bacterium | reverse complement strand
AGCAGGCTGTCCCACAGCGCGCCGATGCCGGCGGCGCTCAGCACCAGGGCCAGTACGGAGCAGAGAGCGGTCCGGCTCTGCCAGGCTCGCATGCGCGCTCACTCCGTGTCGGGCTTTTTGTCGCCCGCGCCGGGCTGCTCCGCTTTACCGGACTGCTCGAGGCGCTGGAAGGCTTCGGCCTCCTCGCCGCTCAATTCGGACTTGTTGCGGTACCAGCGCTGTTTGCCGAACGGCGTCAAGCGTTCGAAGCGCACGCGCTCGCCTTCATCGAAGGCCAGCAGCGCCGGTTGAGTTTCCTCGGGAACTTGCCGGGCGTTTGCGGCGGCCTCCTCATAGCGGACCAGACCGAACGGCGTCTCGCGGTAAATCCAGACCTTGCCCTGCTCATCCTTCCAGCGATAAGTGAACGCCTCCAGCTTGACGGCGTCCTTGGGGAGAGTCAGCGCCTGGGTTTTAGAAGCCGCCGCCGGCCGCGGCGCCGGGCCCGGCCGCTCTTTCGGTTTCAACACCGAGGCGCCCTCTCCAGGGGCCGGGTTGACTGCCTGCCGGCCTGCGCGCTTAGCCTCTTGCGCCTGGACGGCCGCCGCGAGCAGCACCGTCAACACCATACCAGTGATTCTCATCATGATCTCCTTTTCTCCTACTTCACCGGCTCCCACCGGCAGACCTGACCGAACGGAGTTTGTGAAACCACCTTCTTGTAACCGTTCATTACCGTCCCGGGCGGCGCCGTATCGCCCTGGCGGCACGCCCGGATGCCGCCGCCCATGTCGATATCGCTTGGACCGGAGGCGATGGCCGTCGTCGCCGCCACCACCGCCGTTTTCGGCTTCGCCGCCGCCGGCGCCGGCGCCTCCGCCGCCGCGGCCGTCTCCGGGGGTTTGAGCTCCTCGAGCTTCTTGCGGATCTCCTTGCCCTCCCAGACGAAGGCGAGTTCCGAAGCGGTGACGTCGGCGAGCGTGAACTCGCCGATGCGGTCGCCGACGCGGTAGGCGCGCTGGGTCTGGCCCGGGCGTTCGCTCAGGATGGCGGTGGGACCGGAGCCCAGATCCAGAATTCCGTGCGCCACCGGAAGCGGCGGCATCGGCTTCGGCGCCGCCAGCTCGATGATGACCTCGGGATTGCGGTCCCGCGAAAACAGGAATCGCTGCGCCACTTCGAGATACGCCGAGGCGGGCGCCGCCTCGGGCAGCCGCAGGGGCGGCTCGGCGACCGGGGCAGCCGCTTCGGGAGGTTGCCGGAGAACCCGCTTTTCCCGCTCGCGCGCCTCCAGCCACCGGTGGCGGATCTGCCACCCCGTCAGAGCCAGCAGCGCCGCCAAAGCCAGGTTCAGCAAATGGAGCTTCCGCGTCACAGCGCCCCCAGACCCTTCCTCTCCGGCACGAGTTTGTAGGGGATCAGCCCCGCCACCGTCAGCCGCACGTTCAGCGTCTTCTCTTTCGGATTCGCCGCGCTGACAGTGATCTCTTCGACGCCGACCGCCTCCGGCTGAGCGCCCAGGTCCGCGAGCAGATTCACGAGCTGCTCGATGGGGCAGGTGAACGAGACGGACACGAGCGCCTCGCCGTAATGTCTTTCCTTGCCCAGCGGCCGCACCGGGCCGATCTCCTCGGAGCGCACATCGAGCTTGGGCTCCTGCGCGCCGGCCAGCCGCCGGAGAATCTGAAGGATCTGCGCCTGCGCTTGCTGGGCGGTCTCGGCCTGGATCAGCCCTTTCTCCCACTCCCCGAGTTCCGCCTCGAGCGCTTCGATCTGTTTGGCGCGCACCGGCGCCAGAGCCGCGAGCTTGCGCGCGTGCTCCAGCCTCCGCTCGGCCGCCGCCACCGACTCGGTGGTTTCGACCACCGGGGCGGAACTGTCCCGGCCGAGCCAGAACCGCAGCGCCAGGGCGACCACGACGGCCACGCCCAGGATGACCAGCGCGCGTCGATCACGTTCAGATAGCGTCATGGCCCCCGCTCCAGAATCCCTCCCTCCCGGTCGGCGCGGATGGCGAAATTCTCGCCGCCGGCCGCCTTCGCCATGGAAGTCGTGAACTGCGAGTTCTTGAACAGCGGTGATTTGTCGATCAGCTCCAGCAACTCGGGCGCCCGCGTCGTCTCGCCGCTCAGCATCACCGCCGAGCGGTCCAGGCGGAGGCTGTTCAGCCAGGTGGGCGGTTCGAGAATCCTCGTCAATTCGAGCAGTGCGTCCAGGTCCTGCCGCGTGCGGAGACGAAATTCGTAAAGCTGCTGCCGCCGCGCCCGCAGTTGCTCGATCCGGGTCTCGAGCTCGCGTACCTGGGCCGCCTGGCCGGTCCAGCGGGCCGCCTCGGCGCGCAACGCGGCCAGATACCGGCGGTCTTCGATGCGGCCGTAGACGCCGAGCGCCGTGACGGCCATGAGCAACAGGGCGGCGAGGGCGAGCGTCGGAATGTAGACGGCGCGCGAACTCGACGCCCGGAATTCGGCCGGCAGCAGGTTCGCGCCGAGATCGAGCCAGGGCACGGCCGCCATGATCGCCGTGGCATACACCAGCGCGCGCGGCGCCAGCTCGACGCCCTCGGGCAAGGCTCGGGGCGCCGGAAGCAGTTCTTCCGGCCGCACCCAGCGGCTCTCTTCTCCGAGGCGCAACTCGGCGAGAGCCAGCGCCCGCGCTCGCTCTGCCGGCAGATCGAACAGGGCGGAGAAGACCGGGCGCGCTTGGCTTTCCCCGTAAAATTCGAGACCGCCCGAAGTCTCCAGGGCCGCCAGGAACCCTTCCGGAGGCGGCGCCGAGAGGAGGCGTGCGGCGGCGTGCAGGGCCGCCGCAGAAAACGTGAAGCCTGCTACGCGGATGCCCGCTTCCGCCAGCAGCGCGGCGTAGCGCTCGACCGATTCGGCGCGCGCGATCCCGATCAGGACGCCCGGGGCGTTCCGCGTGCGCGCCCACGCGTGCACGGCTTCCTCTTCCGCCCAGGGATGGAGCCCGTCGAGCTGAAAGCGCACGGCGGCGTCCAGATCCCGGTTCGCCACCCCGGGCAGGCTTACGAAGCGCACGATGAGCTCTTCGCGCGGCAAGAGCACCACGGCGGCCAGGTGCGTGGCGCCGTGCCGCCGCAGGAACGCAGTGTATTCAGCGCCCCATTCGGCGGCCGGTCGCTGGCGGAACCGGGAGATCGTCATGGCGGCCAGCACGCGCACGCCGTAAGGGCGGACGCGGACCAGCATCACCTCGAGGTCGTCGCCGCGGATCTCGATGCCGACGCCGGCGCCGAAGGCGAGCCATTTTTTCCAGTCGCCGCTCGTCATGGCCACTCGCTCACGTCCGCCGCTTCGTTGTCGTACCACCGCAGCACATGGTACGGGGTGTCGAATCCCGGTCCGAGGAACTTCACGGTGACCGCCACCGTGCGCCGGGCGTCTGAGAGCCCTTGCTCGCCGACGCGCAGGCGGGCGGTGGCCCGGATCGTGTAAATCGACAGGCCGCCGATGCCGAGCCGCTGCGCCCCCGGCCCGCCGAACTGGCGCACCGGCTCGAGCTCCTCCGTCGAGCGGAACGGCCGGATCCGCCGCCGCTGGACAATCGAGGCGACCGCGCCCGGATCGAGGCCGATCGAGGCGAGCAGAGCGGGATCGGCGGCATTGACGTCGATCCGGCCGGAGGAGCCGTAGACGGACACGCAGTCGCGCAGTCCGCTGCGCCGCACGAGCCGGTCCTCGCCATCCCGCACGTAGGTTCCGTAGAAAATCTCGGGCGTCATGCCTCGCACCAGCAGAACTTCTTCGGTCTCCTCAAAAGACGCGTGGCGCGCGCGAAAAGACGGACTGAGCGTCAGGTAATACTGGTCGAAGCCGGTCAGGGCTCCGCCGGGCGGCGGCGTGCGCCAGTCGAGGATGCCCGCGGCGATCGTCTGCGCCCGCGGCGGGGCGACGCCCAGGGCGAGGAGCAGCCGGAACAGCTCCTGCTCGCTCGCCGTGTTCAGATTCAGTTGCGCCGCCGCCGGAAGGATCTCGACGCGCGCCTCGCCACTCGGAAACTGGAAGTGCAGGCGGGTCATCCACGGCGCCCAGTAGCGCGGCGAGCCGTCCGGATTGACGTGCGTGGCGCCCCAAAGGATGTACAGGATCGCCCGCTCGATCGCACCGGTCGCCAGATAGTATTCCTTCAGGCGGTCGACCGCGGTCGCGGCCCGCTCCGTCTCGCCGCGCACGGTGCTCCCCACCGAGAAGGCGATGGCGCCGAGCGCCGCGGCCAGCCACAGCACCGCCAGCAGAGCGCCTCCCCGGGCTCCCGCCTCACTGCCCGAGGTAGTACTCGTCCGCATAGAACAGCCTCGGATCTTTGTTCACCCGCAGCGGGAGCGTCACCGTGAGCAGCGGCAGGCGGGAGGCGTCGGGTTCGCGCCGGGCCATTTCGATGCGGATCGCCGCCGGCAAGAACGGCTGCACCCACACGGCCACCCAGCGGGCCCTCTCCGGAGGAGGCAGCCGCTCCAGATACGAGAAGCGGCAATAGGCCAGGCGGTCGGCCAGCACGAACGACTGCGGTCCGGTCACCACCGGCCGGAAGCGGATGCCGGGACCTTCCGGATTCGGACCGAGGCACAGCGCTCCGGTCGACGCCGGGCCCCAGTACAGATGCTCGTTGACCACCAGCCTCACCCCGGAGGCGTCCTCGAGCGGCAGCACCTGGTATTCGAGGATTCGCGGGTAGCCGCGCAGGGCCTCTTGCAGGGAATACGCCGAAACGAACCGCATCGTCTGGGGCGCGCCTTGAAAGAACAGCGCGCGCAGCGGCGGGTCTTCCGGGCGCGAGCGGCAGTCGGCGGCCACCGCCATCACATGCGCCACTTGCTGCTCGATCACCCGCTGCACGCCGAAAACCCGGCGGTTGTCCATCAGCCGGGCGTTGGTCTTCTCCATCGCGTTCAGCCCCACGCGCATCGCCATCAAGATGCCCGCGCTGATCAGGCTTACCAGCGAGACGGCGATGAGCAGCTCGAGGAGCGTCACGCCGGCGTCGGAGCGCTTCATGGCGCCGCCGCTCCCAGCGCGAGATCTTCCGGACGGAGCACGACCGTGCGGAAGGCTTCGAGCGACAGGGTCCGCCGCTGCCCGCCGCTCATCCACCAGACTTCGAGCTCGATGCGGTCCAGCGCCATCGTTCCCGGGGCGGCCTGGGGCAGCCGCTCGAACGGCGTCACCAGCGCCCTCCAGCCGCCCTGCGTTCCCGTCGACTCGGGGTCGAAATTCCCTTCGATCGCCGTGAGTTTCGGAAGGTTCGGTTGGAGGAGCAGTTCGTCCATCGTCCGCCGGGCCAGAAGCGCGGCGCGGTCATACTCGGTGAGCCGGGCCGCGTTGTTGAGCGACGTGGACAGGTTCGACAGCAGAGCCACGACCGCCGTGGCCATGATCACCGTCGCCACTAGGACTTCGAGAAGCGTGAACCCGCGCCGTCTCATGGGGCCTCCGGCGCCTCCACCTGCGGCACGCCGGTGATGGGATCGACGCGCACGGTACGCCTGGCCCCGCGGCGGTTCTCGAGCTCGACGCCCAGCCGGGGCACTGTGCCGCCCGGGTAGAGCAGGATGCGCCGAACGGCGCCGGGCTCTTCGGCGAACTCCGGCAACACCTTCCGGATCTCGACGCCGTCGGGCAACGCGAGCGTTCGCAGCAGCCCGGGGTCGGCCGACCGCATGCGCAGGACCCGCTCCGCCGGAGAAATCTCCACCTCGACGGCCACCTGGCGCCGCTCGGCCAGGTTCAGCGCCGCGTTCAGAAAGCCGGCGATCGAGTCGGAAGCCGAGCGAATCCGGAGCGAGTCGATCCCGGCGCTGACGGCAGGGTACGTGACCGCCACGAGCAGGCCGATCAGCGACACGACGATCAGCATCTCGATCAGCGTCACGCCCCGCCGGCGCATCTACTGACTCTTCCAGCTCACGATGTCGGCGTTGATCCCCTCGCCGCCGGGCTGACCGTCGGCGCCGTAGGAGATGATCTCCGGCTCGGAGCCCCCCTGCTGGCTCGGGTAGCGGTAGATGTAAGGGTTGCCCCACGGATCGGCGGGGATGTTCTGCGGCAGATAAGGCCCCTGCCACTGCTTGACGCCTTGGGGGGGCTCACGCAGCGCTTGCAGCCCCTGTTCGGTGGTCGGATAGACGCCGGTATCGAGCTTGTAGGCGCCGAGCGCCGTCATGAAGGAGTTGATTTGCGCGCGGGCCGCGGTGATCCGCGCCGTATCGCTTTTTTGCAGCATGCGCGGCGCCACCAGCGCCGCAAACAGCGCAATGATCGTCACCACGACGAGCATCTCGATCAGCGTGATGCCCGCCTGCCGGGGAGATCGTTTCCTGTCCATCATCGTTACACCGCCACTTCGTTGATGCTGGTGATCGCCAGCAACATGCTCAAGATCAAGATTCCCACCAGGACACCCATCACCAGGATCACCAGCGGCTCAAACAGCGAAGTGAAGCGCTTGATCGCGGCGCGGGTGTCGGCTTCATAGATTTCGGCCATCCGCTGGAACATCTGGTCGAGCCGTCCGGTCTCCTCGCCCACGGTGAGCAGGTGGCCGGCCAGGGCGGGGAATTCGCCCGTGCGGCGCAGCGGCGCGGCGATACCCTCGCCGCGCTTGACGCCTTGCGCCACGGCGTCGAGCGAGGCGGCCATCCGGCGATTGTTGAGGATGGCGCCGGCGATGGCGATCGACTGCACCAGGGGGACGCCGTGCGCGATCAGCGTGGCCATGGCGCTGGCAAAGCGCGCCGTCTCGGCTTTCCGCAGCGCCTCGCCGAGCAGCGGCAGACGCAGGCGGAAGGCGTCCCACCAGAGCTTGCCCGGCCGCGTCCGCACATAGGCGTGCAAGCCCGCGGCCGCCGCCAGCGCCGCCACAATCCCGATCCAGCCGTAGCTGCGCACCAGCCGGCTCGTCTCGAGCATGATCTTGGTCGGCAGCGGCATCGCCATGCGCGATTGCTCGAAAACGGCGGCAAAGCGCGGCACGACGAAGTACATCAGCACCAGGATCGAGGCGAGGCCGACCAGGCACAACAAGGCCGGATAGATCATCGAGGAGACGAGGTAGTTGCGCAGGTCGTCGCGCGTCTGCTCGAAGTTCGCCAGGCGCTCGAAGACCGGCGCCAGGGCGCCGCTCGCCTCGCCGGCCCGGACCATGTTCACGTACAGGTCCGAGAAGTATTCCGGGTGGATCGCCAGGCTGTCGGCGAGCGAGCGCCCGCCTTTGAGAACCCGCAGCACGTCCAGCACCACGTGACGAAACTCGCCGCGTTCGGTCAGCTCGCTGGTGATCTGAAGGGCGCGGTCCAGGGGCACGCCGGCGTTCAGCAGCGTCGACAGCTCCTGGGTGAACAGCAGGACATCCCGCCGCCGGCGGCTTCCGAAAGATGGTAGCCGCAGCGTGAAGCCCGTGGCGGGCCGCACGCCGACGTAGACCGGAGTCAGGCCCTGCTTGCGGAGTTCGAGCGCCACGGACCGCTCCGTCGGCGCGTGGAGCAGGCCCGTGCGGAGCTGGCC
>JBBIMZ010000173.1:0-7502 GCA_037444135.1 Solibacteraceae bacterium | reverse complement strand
GTATAATGCGGACATGTCGGAGGGGAACTTTACTACATCCGCGGCGAAGCTCTCGCCGGAACTGGTTTTCGAATCTCTCAACGCCTTTCAGAAGACGGCCGCGCTCAAAGCGGCCATCGAACTGGATCTGTTCACCGCCATCGGGGAAGGATTGTGCGATGCCGGTTCGCTGGCGGCACGCTGCGGCGGCTCCGAGCGCGGCATCCGCATCCTGGCGGACTACCTGGTCGTACAAGGCCTGCTGGACAAGCGCGACGCCATGTATCACCACACGCCTACCAGCGCCGCGTTTCTGGACCGGCGCTCGCCGCACTCGATCACCACCACCGTCAAGTTCCTGACGCATCCGGGCGTCATGGACGCCTTCGAGGATTTGACGCAGATCATCCGTGACGGGCGCGAGACGCTGCCTCTGCCGGCGACCGAGTCCGAGAACAATCCCGTCTGGGTCGAGTTCGCCCACAGCATGGCGCCGATGATGGCCCTGATGGCGGGCCCGCTCGGCCGGATCGTGCTCGCCGACGGCGCCGGCCCCATCCGCGTACTCGACATCGCCGCCGGACACGGGCTGTTCGGCATCGAAGTGGCCCGGCAGAATCCCGAGGCCGTCGTGACGGCTCAGGACTGGCCCGCGGTGCTCGAAGTCGCGCGGGAGAACGCCGCGCGCGCCGGTGTGCTGGACCGGTACGAACTGCTGCCGGGCAACGCCTTTGAGGTCGATTTCGGCGGCCCGTACGACGTCGTGCTGCTCACGAACTTTCTTCACCACTTTGACTTCCCGACCTGTGTCCGGCTGCTGGAGAAGGTTCGCGCCGTGCTCGAGCCTGGCGGCAGGGCCGCAGCCCTGGAATTCGTGCCGAACGAGGACCGCGTCTCGCCGCCGATCCCGGCCGCTTTCGGCTTGATCATGCTCGCGGGAACCGTCGGCGGCGAGGCTTACACCTATAGCGAACTCGACCGGATGTTCCGCGAGGCGGGCTTTCTCGGCACGGTCGCGCGCCCGCTGCCGGTCGGCCCGCACACCGTCGTCACCGGCTACACCGTTTGAACGGGCGCAGCCGCGCGCGCCGTTTCCGCGATGGCGTCCAGCTTCTCGCGGATCTCCGGGTCAAGCCGTTCGGCGGGCACATACCGCGCCAGTTCCTGAAAGCCCGTCTTCGCCATCAGGTTCGGCAGGTCCAGCTTGCGGTAATACTTTTCGAACAACGGCGTCAGAAACTCGGTGCTGACTTTCAAATTCGGGCTCCACGGAGAGCCCTTCCCCAGCGTTTCCAAGGCCAGCGTCACATCGCGGACCGCCTCGCGCATGGCCTCGACCCACCTCCGGATCTCCTGCTCTTCGAAAATCGGCCCGGCGGCCGCCTGTCGGGCTGTGGCTGCGGCATAGGCTTGGAGCGTCTCCGGATCGGACACATAATTTTCGATCTCCCGCCGCCTCCACGCCAGCGCGATCGCGTCGAGCTCGGCCGGAAGACCCTGCTCGAGCCGGTCCAGGATCGCGATCCCCCGTAGCTGGGGGACTGCGGCCCGCAGCCCGCAGAAGTGCCGTCCCGCCCATCCGGGATCTTGCCCGACGTAGCGCACGAAAGGCCGCTCGAGCGCCGCCTGGGCCGCTTCGTGCCCCAGCGTCTCGGCGAACGAGCGCAGCATCGCCAGATCGCTCGGCCCTTCCAGGTACAGGACCCAGCCGGTCTGCTCGGCCAGGCAGTAGTCCTCAAAGCCGATCTCCCGGAGCGCCTTGACAAGCTGCGCGCCCCGGTCGTCGACCCGGTGCGGGGGGCCGGCAAATGCGATCACCGTGTCTCGCCCGGCCGCCTCGTTGAGCAGAACTTCCGAATGCGTGGCGGCGATGATCTGGTTGCCGTTGCGCCGCGCCACCTCAGTCAGCACTTGGTAGATCTGCCGTTGCCGCAGGATCTCCAGATGCGCGTCCGGCTCATCCAGAAGTAGCACGGCGCCGGGGTTGGCGTACATGTAGCTGAGCAGCAGCAGCGTCTGTTGGAGCCCGCGCCCGGAGGAGGACAGGTCCAGCACGATGCCGCGCTCGCGGTAGCTCATCTCGATCTCGCCGCGCTCGACCAGGTAGCGCGGCTCTTCCAACCGCACGCCGAACAGCCGTTCCATGCGCCCCGCCAGTTCCTTCCATCGCTCCGGTTGCTCGGCGATCCGGTAACAAAGGTTGCGCAGGACCTCCGCCGTGCGTCCCTCTCCGATGCGGACGTTGATCGCGCCCGCATCGAGGCGGACCTCGGTCGCCGCCAGGCCCGACATCGGCGGTAGGAAGGCCATCCGAATCTCGGCGGCTTCTTCGGGCACAGTCATTCGCTCGGGATTCTTCTCCTCACTCAAGCGCAGCGGACGGCAGTAGAGGGACTCTTCATTGGCGTAGTCGAACTCGAGCCCGCATCGCCATATTCCCTGCCGCCCCAAACCCTCAACGAGGATGTCGATGCGGATGTTTTTCGTCTCCGCCCGCCCCTCGGCGACGCTCTCATGGCGCACGTGCAGGTCCCGCCACAGCAAGTTCGCATCCGGGACCGGGACGGCGATCAGATCCCGGCGGTTGAGGGTAACTCCGGGCCGACGCTCCGGAGTCTCCCGGCCGCGCCGCTTCTCCAGCCAGCGCCGCAACCCCGCCTCCCACAGGGCCAGGGCCTGCAAAGCTGACGTCTTGCCCGAGTTGTTGGGCCCGACGAAAAGCACCGGGTTTGCCAGCTCGATGTCGACCTCGCGAAAGCGCTTGAAGTTCCGGACACGGAGCCTGCTCAGCATGCGCGCTTCCCACCCCCTGCCACTATACCGCCGGCGGGGGGCGCGCCAGCCGTTCTTACTCGCCCGCCGGGCTCGCCGCCAGGTAGGAGGGCCTGGGGGCCGCAGCGGCGGGCCCGCCGTTGCGGTGATTGTAAACGGCCACGCCTCCGAATACACCCGCCATCCCGAAGTTGGCGATCGCCGCGTACCGGGCGGCGTGCGGGTTCTTGCGCAGCATCAGATACTGCGCTCCGACGACGCCCCCGGCGATGGCCGCTTTGATCGCCACAGCCTTCATTCCGAATTCGCCGTTGGCGCCGCGGAGCACCGGATTCAGTTCCTGGCGCCCCCAAGAGGAGTGCGCGTCCAGTGCCGAGCCGGCCACGACCGCGGCCACGCTCGCCCACCACAGCTTGCTCCATCCTTTGCGCTCGAGCCGGCTTTGCGCGCTCAGCGTCGAGGCGCTCAGCGCCACACACAATGTCACTCCCAGAATTGCCTTTCGCATTCGACCTTAGTCCTTTCTCCCTTCGGGTGATAAGTCGGATCCCGGGGAGCCGGACTCCCCGAATCCCGAAGGAAATCAGCCGGTTGCGGCCAATTTCCGATGGTGCGCTCGGAAGTTGTCCTGAGAATATCAAGGGAACACCCGAGGGAAAATGGATCTGCCGGTCTTGGTACTACTATAACCGCCGGGTGAAGCCTCAGGCCGTCACCGCCCCTGTCTGGCTCAGATGCGGCGGCGAAACCCGGGATCGGGGCAAGCGTCTGATATACTTGGGGAGAGAAGGGGGCTCTTCGAGCCAAGCCCTGCCATGCATAACCGGTCGAAGCTGATCCTGGTCACGGTCTCCTGCTGCGTCGTGCTGTTCCTCATGTTGGGGACGGTGCTGGGACGCGGCGCCAACTCGGACAACGTTTACAGCCACCTGTCGGTATTCACCGAGGTTCTGTCGCGCATCAAGAGCGAGTACGTCGAGGAGCCGGACATGGAGGATGTCACGCTGGGCGCCGTGAACGGTCTGCTTGAGGCGATCGATCCGTACGCCAGCTATCTGAACCGCGAGCAGTACCAGCAGTACGTGACCACGACGAAGAACGGCAGCAAAGGTGACGTCGGCTTGGTGCTGTCGCGGAAGGTCGGCTACGTCAGCGTGGTCGATGCGATTCCGGGTTCGCCCGCCGCCCGCGCGGGAATCGAGACGGGCGACATGATCGAGACCATTGACGGAGTGGCCACGCGCGACATGCCGCTGGCCTACGCCGAGATGCTGTTGCACGGCGCGCCGGGCAGCGAGGTGCGCCTGACCGTGCTGCGGGTCCGCGAGAGCGCCGAGCCGCAGGAAATCAAGCTGGTACGCGAACTCGTGCAGTTCCCTCCGGTGCGCGCCCAGATACTGGAAGGCGAGATCGGCCATGTTCGCGTCCAGAGCCTGGAACCGGGCAAGTCGGCGGAAGTGGCGCGGCAGTTGGACGCGCTAGCCAAGCAAGGCGCGCGCAAGATCATCCTGGACCTGCGCGACAGCGCCAGCGGCGACGTCAAGGAAGGGCTGGCTCTGGCGGATCTCTTCCTGGACGAAGGCATCATCGCGACCTTGCGCGGCCAGAAGGTCGAGCGGCAGGAGTTTGCCGCCAGCCGTGACAAGACCGTGTGCCGCCTGCCGCTGGTGGTGGTGATTAACCGGGGAACCGCGCGGGGGGCCGAGGTGGCCGCTGCGGCTCTGCTCGAGAACAAGCGGGCCGAAGTGGTCGGCGAGCGCAGCTATGGCGACGCCTCGTGGCGCAAAGCCGTCCCGCTCGAGGACGGCGGCGCGGTGATCCTGTCGGTGGCCAAGTACTACTCGCCCGGCGGCAAGGCGATCCAGGACACCGGCGTGAGCCCGTCGGTGGTGGCCATGGCGCGCGAGCACATCTCCGAGTCCGAACGCGCCATTGAACCGCAGCCGGAGGTCCCGCTCCAGCAGGATACGATCTTACAAAAGGCTATCGAAGTGCTGACCAAGGGCGCCCGCATGGTGGCGCAGGATAGCGGCGCTGAAGCGGCCGCTCCGCAACGGCCGGCGCACCCGCTGAATGTGCCCGGACCCAGGCCGTGAGCGAGTTTCGCGCCGACACAGGGAAATCGGGTTATGCCACTCTACGAGTACCAATGCGACTCATGCCAGCGAGTCTTTGAGGTTCTCCAGAAGTTTGCGGACGCTCCGCTGACCGTTTGCCAGAGTTGCGGCGGCCATCTCCGGCGGCTGCTGTCGCCGCCGGGCTTGCAATTCAAGGGATCGGGCTGGTACGTCACCGACTACGCCCGGGCGGGCGCATCCGGGAAGGACGGCAAAGCCGAGAAGGCCGACGGCGGCTCGCCAGGGAAAGCGACGAACGGCAAGAGCGAGAAGGCCACCCGCAAAGCGGAAACGAAAGCGGACTAATCGGTTCGGCTGAACCACCCCCGGCGGCGGACGACAGCCGTGGCGGCGAGGCTGATCGCCAGGCCGGCCGCAGCGTCCGCTGCGTAGTGGTAGCGGCCGTAGACGGTCGCCAGAGCGATGAGGGTCGCCAGCGCCAGCAGCCATCCGCCCACCCACTTTCTCTCCGGCAGCAGCCGCATCATGGCCAAGGCCACCGCGAAGGCGCCGGCGACATGGGCCGACGGAAAAACGCTGGTGCGAATTCCTTGGCTACGGAGCATCTGCGCGTTGAATCGCCGCACCGGCGAATCGTAGGAGGGCATGTCCTGCCCGGGGAAAACCGTCCACGGCGGTTCGGACGGAAACAGGGGAAACAGCGCGTAGACCGAGAGCACCGCCAGCGCCGTGGGACCGAGGAGTGCATCCGCCTCTTTTCTTTGACCGAGAGCGTAGAGCATCGCCAGGGCGAACGGCGGCATGGCGTAAACCAGGCTGTAGGAGCATTCGAGAGCTAAGGGCAACACCGGCCCGAACCCTTCGATCGCCACCCGCAACCCGGCATCGTTCAGCAGCCACCGGTCCCAGACCACCCAGCTCTGCTCGAGTGCCACTGACGGGTGCGGCAGCGCAAACCAGCCCATCTCCCGGTAGGCCAGCAGCATGAGCGGCGGCACGTACCAGTCGCGTACCACGGCGAGAAACTCCCGCCGCCGCAGCGAGTGCGCGTAGACCAGCAGGGCGAGCCCACCAAGCACGACGAGATTCATGCTTAGCGTCACGCTCGCCACAAGCGCCGAGACGGGCAGCAGCAAGGCAAGGCCGCTCGTGTAAAGGAAGTACGCCGCCAGGACCGTCTCGGAAATCCGCAGGCTCCGCAGCCAGCCAGCCAAGCACTCACGATACCACGCCGACCGGCGGTTGCGGCGCCCCGTTGTCGGCCGTTCTCGGCGGCCGTTCCGGAGGTTTCGGAACCCGGCGCTTGACTTTCCCCTTTTCTTCGCCAAAAATGGAGAAGAGGTGCCGAGCGCATGGTTCTCACGCGGAGACAGAAAGAAGTTCTCGATTTCATCTTGCGGTTCTTGGAAGAGAACGGCTACAGCCCCAGCTATGAGGAGATCGCCGGCGGCCTGAAGCTGGCCTCCCTGGCGACGGTTCACAAGCATGTTTCGGCGCTCGAGGCCAAGGGGTACCTCCGGCGGGGCTTCAACCAGAGCCGTTCGCTCGAAGTGTCGCCCAGGTACGTCGAGGAGGTGCGCCGGCAGCGAGCGGCCGTTCGGTATGAGGTCCCGCTTGTCGGGCGCATTGCGGCGGGCGCGCCGGTCGAGGCTTACGCCGGCGCCGAGACGCTGAACTTCGCCGATTTCGTGGGCCACCGCGACACGTTCGCCCTCCAGGTTCGCGGCGAGTCGATGATTGAAGACCACATCATGGACGGCGACTACGTGCTCGTGGAGCGGACGGCCGAGGTCACCGACGGCGACGTCGTGGTTGCCCTGGTTGACGGCGCCGAGACCACGCTGAAGCGGTATTATCGGGAACCCGGCGGGATGATCCGCCTCCAGCCGGCCAACGCGGTCATGGAGCCCATCATCCTGAAGGCCGAACGCGTCCAGATCCAGGGCCGGCTGCTCGCCGTGCTGCGCAAGTACCGCTGACCGCGCCCGGCCCGAGGCGCTATGGTTGCAGCGAGGCGGATGACGCAGGGAAGGTGCCGGGGTCTAACCTTGACCGCGCCCGGCCCGAGGCGCTATGGTTGCAGCGAGACCACCCGGGCCAAGTGCTTTTCGACGGCAGCGATCAGTTGCGGGCGGTTGACCGGCTTGGTGATGTAATCATCCATGCCGCTCGCCAAGCATCGGTCCCGGTCCCCGGTCATCGCATGGGCTGTCAGCGCGATGATCGGCAGGCTCCTCCAGCGCGGATCGGAGCGAATCCGGCGGGCCGCTTCGAGCCCGTCGACGACGGGCATCTGGACGTCCATCAGGACCAGATCGACCGGGATGCGTCCGAGCATCTCCAGCGCCTCACCGCCGTGGTTCGCCACTTCCACGCGGTAGCCGTGGCGCCGGAGTATTGCGGCCACGATCCTCTGGTTCACCGAATTGTCCTCGGCGATCAGAATCGTGGCGCGGGGCGACGCCTCCTGCGGGGGCCGCCCGCCCCTTTCCTCCGCCCGGCTGGATTCGGCCGGCGGTCCCGGCCTGCTCGCGGGCCGGCAGGGAAGTGAGACGCGAAACGTGCTCCCTTGGCCGGGGGCGCTCACGACGGAGATCTCGCCCCCCATCATCGTCACCAGCTTTCTTGTAATCGCCAGTCCCAGGCCGGTTCCGCCGAATCTGCGGCTGATGC
>JBBIMZ010000172.1:0-7508 GCA_037444135.1 Solibacteraceae bacterium | reverse complement strand
GGGACGGCACGGCGCGCTACGTGGGGGCCAATCCGAGCGCGCGCAGCGCCGAGTGGTGGGATCCCAACTTGCGCAATCCCTACGTGCTGAACTGGAACTTCAGTGTCCAATATGAGTTCAGCACCAATGCGTTGCTCGAGCTTTCTTATCAGGGCTCGGCGGGCGTTGGACTGATCGAGCGCTGGCAATACAATACGTTCCCGATCGATTTCGGCGCCAACGATCCGGCGCTCCGGGCGGCAGCCTTCGCCAAGCCGCAGAACTACCGGCCCCACACCAACTTCGGCGATATTCTCTTCCGCTCCAACATGGGCCATTCGACCTATCACGGCGGCACGATCAAGGTCGAGCGGCGCTATTCCAAAGGCCTGACTTTCATGACCTTCTACACTTTCCAGAAGGCCATCACCAGCCAGGACGATGACAACGCGGGCAGCGGCGTCGCCCCGATTCAAAACCGTGCGCTCGAGAAGGCGCGCGCCAGCTATGACCGCAACCACCGGTGGAACGGGACGATCACCTACGAGCTGCCGTTCGGGCGCGGCCGGCGCTGGATGAACCGGACGGGGGTGATGGACTACGTGTTCGGCGGCTGGCAGATCGCCTGGATCCAGACGGTCGAAAGCGGCAACCCGCTCAACTTCAGCTTCACCAACAGCCCGTACAACTACTATCCGACCTGGGCCGGCGCCCGCCGCCCGGACATCGTCAGCAAGCCGGTCCTCCGGGACAACTGGGCTGACTTCGGCGGCGACCGCTTCAACCGGAACAACATCAATCCGGTGATTGACATCAGCCATTTCGCGTACCCGGCTCCGTTTACGCCAGGCAATGCGGGCCGCAACATCCTGACCGGAATCCGCTTGTTATGGTCGACCGTGTCGGCGCAGAAGAACATCCGAATCCATGAGCGGCTTACGTTTCAGGTCCGCTGGGACATGAACAACCCGTTCAAGACGTTCAACTTCGACAACCCGTCCACGACCGTGGACTTGCGGAATCCCCAGACGTTCGCCAAGATTTCCGGCGATCCCCGCACAGCCTCGTGGGGCGGCCAACCGCTGATGAACCTGACGCTCGCGTTAATGTGGTGAGGACCGGCGAGCCTCACTCGATCCGGTAAAGGCGCTTGCCGCCGATTTCGCCGGCGAGCGTCAGCCCCCACTCCTGCGGGCGCCGGACGTAGTCATCCTTGCCGAATTCGTTTTCGTGGATGAGCAGGTAGCGGACGCCGGCATATTTGATCTCGAGGGCGGCCAAGCGGCGTAGGTTCGGCGGCGCTTCGAGGTGCGTCTCCGAAGGGGCTGCGGCGAGCGTCCGCCAACGTCCCTCCGCGTCGGCGCCTTCGAGCTCGAGACGGATGCGCCACTGATCGGCGGCGCAGTCGAGCTGGACGCTGTCGACCGGGACCGGCTCGCCGAAGTCGACTTCGACGAACATGCCCTCGGCCAGCGATTGCCAGCTCCGCCAACGCGTGGCGGGACTGGCGTCGAAAGCCCGCTGGACATCCCAGGGGTTCGGGTGCGCCCGCAGGCGCCAGCCGGGACTGCGGGCGAGCTCGGCGCCAGCGTTCAGCACCCGAAACTCGGCGATGCTCCAATGTTCTACAAATCCGGAGGCTTTCTGGACCACCCGGAGCCGACGCAGCTCTGCGGGAGGAAAGTGAAATTCGAGCCGGCGCGTCGGCTGGGCTTCCGGGATCAGGGGCGTCCAGAGAACGTCGCCGAGGTTCTCGTTGAAGGCGCCCTGGTAGACGACGAGGATCTCCCGGCTCGTGTAGGCTTCCGGGATCTGCGTGAAGGTGAGAACCTTCTCGCCAGCCGGAACCGCCTCTTCGATGAGGCGGGCCACGGCATAACCGGGAAAGTTCGAGCGCAGGAATTCATCTTCGCTCTTGATGCGCAAGGCTTCGCGCCAGAGCACCTTTTCGAGACGCCAGGCGTACTGGTGGCTGTAGGAACGGAGCACGTCGGGCCAGGACAGGACCGCGTGCGCCAGCACGAGGGCCGCCGTCAGGGTGCGAAGGCGGACGATGGCCAAGGCGAGCGCCAGCGAGAAAAATGGCAGCGCGGGGATCAGGAAACGGGTGCCGATGTTGGCGGCATAGGTCGAGCCAAAGATCAGCGTAGCGGCGAGCAGCCTCCGGCCGTGCGGGCGGCGCAGGGCGCCGAGGGCGAGCGGCGCCAGCAGGAACAGCGGCCCGATGAGGCCGCACAGCGCCGCTCCGCGCACAGTGACCTCGAGCGGAATCTCCCACCGGCTCGCCAGGCCCTCATAGTTGCGCATGTGTTCGGCGTAGTGCTGTTCGAAGGAGACGTGGATGTAGGGGTTCGGAAAGAGGCGGTTGAAGAACGGCGAGAAGGGATTGTCGAACCACAGCCAGTTCCGCACGAGCCACGGCGCCATCATCAGGAAAGCACAAGCGGCCAGGACGGCCACCGCGCGCAGCCAGGGCCGCCGGGCGCGGTGGAGCTTCCAGGCTGCAAAGACCATGGCGTAAGGGACGGCGAGAAAGGCGGTGTATTTGGAGGCGTAGCAAAAGCCGGCCAGCAGGCCTGCCGGAACCAGCCACGCGGGATTGCGGCTCTGGTCCCAAATCGCCAGCATGTAGAAGACGCTGAAAATCACGGCGGCGACGGCGACGTCGTTGTAAGCCGTGGTGCCGTCCATGCCGACGACGGGGCTGAAGAAGAAGAACGAGGCCCCGGCGAAGCCGGCGGCGCCGAATCCGAAGCGCTTCCCGTAGCCGACCATGGCCGACGCCAGCGCCGCCAGGAAGGCGAAATGCACGAGCGCGGCCGAGGAATGGCGGCCGAAGGCGTAGGCGAACAGGTAGAGCATCTCGACGCCTTGCGAGAGGTTGGCGTACATGTGCGTCGTGATGCGTTCGAAGCCGTGCGCCCGGTAGTAGCGGCCGACGAGGCCCAAATGGTAGGTGCTCCCGTCGGGACTCATCTCCGGCGCCATCGCATGGCAAAAGTAGAGCAGACCGAACAGAACAAACAGCGGGACGGACAGGAGTCGCCAGGAGCGCGGCAGCGGAGGCAGGCGTTCCCCGGCGAGGCGATGGAGCCGCTGGCGCCACGCCCAGCCCAGCACCGCCGCGCCCATGGCGAGGAAGACGCCGTCGTAGACGAGCCTGGCGGCCGCAAGCAGAAAGACGAGCAGGCTCAACACAGGGGCGCCGGCCAGGAACGCCAGGGGAAGCTCTTCTTCGCGGTAGAGCGCCAGCTTCAGGCGCGCCAGCAGAATGCGGCCGAGAGCCAGGCACACCGCCACGGTGAAGGCGGCGCCGAACAGAATCGAGACCGCTTGCGGCATCACTCGACGAAACCCGCCCGAAGCAGAATCACGCCGAGCTTGACGCCGTTGGGGCTTTCCCAAACCGGGCGGATCTCGGCGGCGACGATCGTATTCTCGCCCGGCTTGAGCCAGGAGGGATCCACGGCTTTCTCGAAATGCTGCTCGCCGTGCGTGGCGTAGCGGACGCGGCCGAGGAGCCGGTCATTGATGAAAAAAGAGACCGTCTGCGGCCCGGTCTTCTCGAGGACCGCGCCCGCCACGGAGAAATCCATCATGAACTTTAGACCGCTGTTCTTTTGCAGGACAAAGCGGAACGTCGGCCGCTGGCCGGACCAGCGCCAGGTGTTGTTTTCAAGCGCCGGGCTGACGTCCCGCACGAAGAACCGCTCGGCGCCGGGATCGTTCATGGCCAAAAAGTGGCGGTAAGCGAGCGGCCCGGCGGCGGCCGCGGCCGAGCGCTGAATCGGGGGAGGGTAAGCAGGCGGGTCGATCCCGCATCCGGCCGCGAGGAGGGCGACGGCGGCGAGCAGGCGCGGCCTCATACAGTCTTGTCGGGGGCGTAGCAGAGCGGTTCGAGGAGACAGTCGCCGCAGAGCGGCTTGCGCGCCTTGCAGAGGCGGCGGCCGTGGTGGATGAGCTGGTGGGAGAACAGGATCCAGCGGTCCTGCGGGACGATCTTCATCAAATCCTGCTCGATCGTGACAGGGTCCTCGTTGCGCGTCAGGTCGAGCCGCCTGGCGATCCGCTGGACATGGGTGTCGACGACGATCCCCGACGGTATTCCGTAGGCCGTGCCGAGCACGACGTTGGCCGTCTTGCGGGCGACGCCGGGAATGGCGAGCATCTCCTCCATCGTTCGGGGCACGCGCCCTTCGAACCGCTCCAGAATGGTGCGCGCCGCGCCGATCAGAGCCTTAGCCTTGTTATTGAAAAAGCCTGTCGAGCGGATGTCCTGTGCCAGTTCGGCCTGCGAGGCGGCGGCGAAATCCTCGATCGTGGGGTACTTGGCGAACAACTCCGGCGTCACCATGTTGACGCGTTCGTCGGTGCACTGGGCCGAAAGGATCGTCGCCACCAGCAGTTCCCAAGCGTTGCGGTGGCGGAGTGCGCACGTGGCGCCCGGGTACATGCGGTCGAGCGCCTCCAGGATTCTGGCGACGCGAGCGGCGCGTTCGGCCGCGGTCCGCGGGCGTTTCGGCTTGACGGCGGAAGGCATCGGCGTCCGGGGCACTGCCCGAAAAATGAACTAACATAATAGCATTGCGCGATCCACGCCTCGCTCTGCCGGCGCTCGTGGGCCTCGTCTTAGTGGCTTTCGGCGCCTCTTTGGCGGCCGGTTTCCACTTCGATGATTACGCCCTGCTGAACGATCCGGTGATTCGCTCGGCCGAGGGCTGGCGGCAGGTTTGGCGGCCGGAGCAGACACGCCCGCTCACTTACTTCACTTTCTGGCTGAATTACGCGGCAGGAGGGGGGCGGGCCGCGGGCTATCACGCGGTGAATCTGGCGCTCCACTTGGCCGCCGTGTTGCTCTTGTACGGCGTCCTGCAGCGGCGCTTACCCGCAAAAGCGGCATTGGCGGCCGCCGCGCTGTTCGCTATCCACCCGATCCAGACCGAAGCCGTAGTCTACGTCTATGCGCGGGCGACGGTGCTGGCCACGCTGCTGTGCATTCTGGCGCTTGGCGAGTGGCTCGAGCGCCGTCACGGGCGAGCGACGCTGTGGTTTGCCGCGGCGCTCCTGGCCAAGGAGGAGTGCGCCGCCTTTCCCGTGTTTCTGGCGCTGCTGGAGCTTTCCGAGCGCCGTGCGGTACGGCCGTGGAAACACTTGGCCGCGATGGCCGTTATGGCTGTAGCGGCGGGCGTGCGGGTGATCCTGGTCCTGCGTGAACCCGCTTCCGGCGCGGGCGCAGGCTCGAAGTTCTCCCCGTGGGAGTACCTGGCGGCGCAGGGTCCGGCCATCTGGCGCTACGTGCGCCTGCTGGTCATCCCGTGGGGCTTCACGGTCGATCCGGAAATCCCGGCGCTGCCGGTGGCGCTGGCGGTTCTCGCTTGGGCCGGAATTGCCACTGCCGCCGCCTTGGCGCTGCGGCGGTTCTGGGGCGCGCGCGAAGGCTTCTGGCTGGTGGGCGGCCTGGTGCTGCTGCTGCCGAGTTCCTCGGTGTTTCCCGCCGACGACCTGGCTGCGGACCGGAGGATGTACCTGCCGCTGATCGCCCTGGCGCCGGCGGCCGGGCTCGTCGCCGCCAGGCTGCCATCTCGCTATGTGGCAATCGCCGCCCTGCCGCTGCTGATTCTCACTTCCGGGCGCGTGCAGGTCTGGCAGACCGAGGAGCGCCTGTGGGCGGAGGCGGTCCAGCGCGCCCCTCAAAAGGTGCGCCCGCGGCTTCAGCTGGCGCGCGTCGTGGACGACCAGCGAAGTCTGGCGCTGCTCGAAGAGGCGAAGCGACTTGCGCCCGACGATCCGCGGGTGGCCTCCGAGCTGGGCGCCCGGTACCTGGCGATGGGCAGGGCGGCGGAAGCTCTGGGGGAGTTCGGGCGCGCCCTGGCGCTGGTCCCGGGCGATGCCTCGGCTCTGAACAATCGTGGAGCCGCGTTGCTCGCGCTGGGCCAGCGGGAGGCGGCTCGCGCCGATTTCGCGCGCGCGCTCGAAGCCGACCCGTGCTTCGAGGAGGCGCGCCGGAACCTGGCGGCGCTCGGCGCGCCCGCCGACGTCCAAAACGCCTGCCGGCCCGAGGACCGCCGCTTCTCAGAAGTTCGCCGGTGAGGTAATCTCCAGGTCGGCCTTGAGAAACTGCCAGTCGGGCACTTCATAGGCGCGCAGCGTGGTCGAAACGAGCACGGTGAACTCGACGGATTCGTACGGGCCGAGCCGCGTGGTTTTGAAGTCGAAGTCGGCGATTGATTTCCCTTCCGTGGTTTTCAAGTGCACTTTGCCCGCCATATCGCCGAGGTCGGCCGGCGAGTGATTCACGATCAGAAACCGGATGTTGAGGCGCTTGCGTTCGTCTTCGGTGATGCGGAAGCCGGTAGCCTCGATGAACTTGGCGAGGCGGTTGGACGCGGGCGCCGCCGCGGCTGCCGTGGGGACGGGCTCGGAGGCGGCCTTGCCGCCTGTCTCAGATCCTGCGCTCCGATTGGAGGAGAGGAAATAATACGCGCCGCCGCCGACCGCGGTAAGACCCATCGCCACCAGCAGGGCGACCAGCCAGCCGGGCGCGTGGCGGGCGGGAGCGACGACGTAGGCGGGCTGCGCAGGGGAGGGCGGCGCAGGCGCCACAGCCGGCTGCGGCTGGGGCACGCTGACCGGCTGGGCCGTGGAAGTGCCGGCGGCGGCGCAGTGCGGGCATTCGGTTTCGTGCGGCGGCACTTCTTTGCCACACTGCGGACAGATCCAGGTGAACATAGGATTCACCTACAATTTAGCGCAATGGGCGCCTGGCTCAGGAAGCCGGAGCGGAGTATAGTGAAGGGTGGCTGGAATGGCCGAGGAGGTGCCGCAATGAAACGGAGAGAGTTTGTGGCCGCGGCGGTGGCGGCGGGCGCCAGTCTGGAAGGCCGGCCGCGGCGCGCCATCGAGGGCGGCAGTCCGGTGCGCAGCAGCCCGTTGCGCGCCCGGCACTGGGGCCCGCTCTACTACGACGACAAGGAACGGGCGCAGGTGGCCGAAGTGTTCGAGAACGGCGCGCCGTTCCGCTGGTACGGGCAACCGGGGGGCCAAGCCCCCACGAAGGTCGCCGCGTTCGAGAAGGAATTCGCCGAGCGCATGCAGACCCGCTTCGCGCTGGCGGTGACGTCGGGGACGGCGGCGCTCCAGACCGCCGTGGCGGCATTCGGCATCGGGCCTGGCGACGAGGTGATCCTGCCGGCCTGGACCTGGCATTCCACCTGTACGGCGGTGATCATGGCCGGAGCGTTGCCGGTTTTCGCCGAAATCGACGAATCTTTCAACCTCGACCCGGCGGATTTCGAGCGCAAGATCACGCCGCAGACCAAGCTGGTGATCGTCGCGCACTTGCAAGGGGTGCCGGCCGATATGGACGCCATCCTGGAAATCGCGCACCGGCGCAGGATCCGCGTGCTCGAAGATTGTGCGCAAGCCGTCGGCGGCAGCTACAAGGGGCGGCCGCTCGGCTCGATGGGCGATATGGGCATTTACAGCCACCAGGTCAACAAGACGATCTCGGCCGGCGAGGGCGGCTCGGT
>JBBIMZ010000171.1:0-7549 GCA_037444135.1 Solibacteraceae bacterium | reverse complement strand
GGCGGCACCACGCCGTTCAGCCGCAGATACAGAAAAAGCTGGGCGCGATGCGCCAGCTCGTGCTCCTTGACGAATTGCATCATTTCGAGCCGCGTCACCCGGGCGCCGTCAAAGCGCGTAATGATCTCGGAGAAAAACTCCGGCGTCTGCTGCGCCAGCCGCGCGCAGTCTTCCTCGACCGCCTTTCTCATCTCCGCCGCGATTTCCGCCGCTCCGGCGCCCTCCGGCAGCGGTTGACAGTA
Source organism: Solibacteraceae bacterium (assembly GCA_037444135.1). Classification (GTDB taxonomy): domain Bacteria; phylum Acidobacteriota; class Terriglobia; order Bryobacterales; family Bryobacteraceae; genus CALKXJ01. The sequence goes on along the minus strand of JBBIMZ010000171.1, from coordinate 7,307 downwards.
GCGCTTCAGCTTCTCGCGAAAGTCGGGCGTGTTCAGTTGCGTCTCGCCGTCCAGCAGCAGCCCGGTGAGACCTCGGCCGGCATGCAGGATGTGCTCGGCGATCTCCCGAAACGTCATCAGGTCCTCCTGCGGGCGAAAGCCGAGCCCTGCGGCTGGCATGTCCTCGACAGCTTGCGCCGCGTCGCGCCGGACCGTTTTCCACGAGTCCAGAAACGCCTCCAGTCGCACCATATCCCCATTCTATGCGAGCATCCCGGCGCCGACGGCCCGTTCTCGCAAGTGCCTTTGTTACCATATGGATTTTCCGAAGATGCTGCGTTTTGAGACGGCCGGCGAATCGCACGGCGAATGCTTGATCGCCACTCTGACAGGGCTTCCCGCAGGCATCCCCGTCTCGATTGCGGCCGTCAACCGGGAGCTGTGGCGGCGCCAGCAGGGCTACGGCCGCGGCGGCCGGATGAAGATCGAGTCAGACCGCGCGCGCATCGTCGCCGGCGTGCGCCACTCGATCACGATCGGCTCTCCGGTCGCGCTGATCATCGAAAACCGCGACTGGGCCAATTGGGCCGAAGCCCTGCCGGTCGAGGCGGGCCCGGACAGCGAAGAGAAAAAACGGCCCGTCACGCGTCCCCGCCCGGGCCACGCCGACCTGGCCGGCGCTTTGAAATACGATTTCCACGACGCGCGTTACGTGCTCGAACGCGCCAGCGCCCGCGAAACCACGGCCCGCGTCGCTTTGGGCGCACTCGCCAAGGCATTCCTGGGCCAGTTCGGCATCGAGGTGCTCAGCCATGTCATCGCCGTCGGGCCGGTCCGGCTCGAGCGGCCGGTTGCCTGGGAGGAGATTGTCGCACTCAGCAGGCGGGAAGAGGTGCTCCTCGGCTGCGTCGATGCCACCGTGGAAGCCCGCATGAAGGAAGTCGTCGACGAGGCGCTCCGCACTGGCGACACCGTGGGAGGCATCTTCGAAGTGGTGGCGCACGGCGTGCCGCCGGGCCTGGGCTCGCACATCGCCTGGGATACGCGCCTCGACGGCCGGCTCGCCCAAGCCATCGTCTCCATCCAGGCGGTCAAAGGCGTCGAGATCGGGCGGGCCGAGGAAGGCGCCACCTCGTTCGGCTCCCGGGTGCAGGACACGATCCACTACGATCCGGCGGCGCGCCGCTTCACGCGGGGCTCGAACCGCGCCGGCGGGCTCGAAGGCGGCATGACCAATGGCGAGGATGTCGTCGTGCGGGGCTTCCTCAAGCCGATCTCGACGCTCCGGCGCCCGCTCGAGTCGGTCGACTTCGTCACGCGCCAGCCGTCGCTGGCCGCTTACGAGCGCAGCGACGTGTGCGTCGTCCCCGCCGCCGGCGTCGTCGGTGAAGCCATGGTCGCCCTCGTGCTCGCCCAGGCGTTTCTTGAGAAATTCGGAGGCGACTCGCTCGGCGAAACGCGCCGCAACTTTGAAGGCTATCTCGACCAGGTCAAACGGTTCTGATGATTTACGAAATCGTCAAGTACGGCCACCCGGTGCTCGAAACTCCGGCGGAGCGAATCACCGAATTCGGCAGCGAAGAACTCGAAAAGCTCATCGCCGACATGTTCGAGTCGATGTACGCCGCCAAGGGCGTCGGTCTGGCTGCGCCGCAAATCGGCCTCGGCAAGCGGATCGCCGTGATCGACACCTCGGCCGGCCAGGACGAACAGGCGCGGCTGGTGCTCATCAATCCGGAGATCCTCCGCACCGAGGGCAGCCAGCGCGACGAGGAGGGCTGCCTGAGCCTGCCCGGCTTCCGGGAACCGGTGACGCGGCCTAAACGCGTCACCGTGCGCGCCCAGGACGCCTCCGGCAAATTCTTCGAGCTCACCGGCGAGGACCTGCTGGCGCGCGCCTTGATGCACGAGACCGATCACCTCAACGGCAAGCTCTATCTGAGCCACATCAGCGCCTTGAAGCGGGACCTGATCCGCCGCAAGGTGCGCAAGCTCATCAAGGCGGGCGAGTGGAGCTGAGAGTCGCGTTCTTCGGCACGCCCGAGACGGCGGTGCCGTCGCTCGAACGGCTTTTGGCGGCCGGCTTCTCCGTTCCGGTTGTCATCACGCAGCCGGACCGGCCGAAAGGGCGGGGACAGGGACTCGCGGCTTCCGCCGTCAAGCAGTTCGCCTGCGGGCGCGGCCTGCCGGTCTGGCAGCCGGAGTCGCTCAAGCAGCCCGAGCTCGTCGAGGCCCTGCGCGCGCTTCGCCTGGACGCCATGGCCGTCGTCGCTTACGGCAAGATCATTCCCCAGGCGATCATCGACATCCCTCCGCTCGGCATCATCAACGTCCACTTCTCCCTCTTGCCCGCCTACCGCGGCGCCGCTCCGGTGCAGTGGGCCATCGCCTGCGGCGAAACCCGGACCGGCGTGACGACGATGCGGATCGACGCGGGCCTGGACACGGGCGACATCCTGCTGGCCCGGGAGACCGAGATCGGTTCGGAAGAGACCGCCGTCGAACTCGCGGACCGCCTCGCCGTGCTGGGCGCCGACCTGCTGGTTGAAACCCTCCACGGCCTCCAGCTCGGCCGCATCACGCCCCGGCCACAGGAGCACGCCCGCGCCAGCTATGCCCCGATGCTGAAGAAGGAAGACGGCCGCATCGACTGGTCCTGGCCGGCGGCGAAGATCCACGACCGCGTCCGGGGGTTTCAGCCGTGGCCGGGCGCGTATTGCTCGTTCCGCGGCCGGCTCCTCCACTTGTGGCGGACGCGTCCGGCCTCCGAACGTCCCGGCGGCCCCCCGGGCACGCTGCATGCGCTCGGCCGCCGCTTGCTGGTGGTCTGCGGCGATCAGGCCGCGCTCGAGCTCATCGAAGTGCAGCTCGAAGGACGAAAGCGCCTGCCCGCGGAAGCCTTTCTGGCCGGCCAGCGTCTCACGCCCGGCGAGCGCCTCGAGCCGGCTCCGCCCGACAGCCCCGCGTCAGGCTGACCGGATTTCGGTCCAGATCCGGTCGCGCAGCCGCTGCGCCGCCGCGGGCATCGGCTCGAACCACTCGCCGCGTTCGAGCACCTCCGGCGGCGGATACAACACCGGATCGTTCCGCAAGCTTTCGGGAAGCAGCCGGCGCGCCGTGGCGTTCGCCGTGGCGGTCCTCGTCGCGCGGACCGCGGCCGCCGCCACCTCCGGCCGCAGCAGGTAGTTCAGGAAGCGGTGAGCCAGTTCGACGCGGCGGCTCTCGCGCAGGATCACCGCGTTGTCGGCGTAGAGCGGGAATCCCTCGGCCGGATATGCGAAGGCGAGCTCGCCGGATTCGGCGATCGCTTGCGCTGCCGTGGTCGCCCACAGCTGTGCCGCAAGAACGTCGCCGGCGACGAGCTGGTCGCGCACTTCGGCGTTGATGTAGGCGCGGAGCAACGGCTTCTGCGCCCGCGCCTCCTCGCCCGCGCGGCGCAACTGCTCCGGATCGGTCGAATTCACGGACCAGCCCAACTTCTTCAGGCAGGCGCCGAGCACCTCGGCCGGGTCGTCCAGCATCGTGATGCGCCCGCGCAGCCGCTCGTCCCACAGGCCGGCCCAGGCGTGCGGCGCCGGCTCCAGCGACCGCCGGTAGGCGATCCCCGTCGCACCCCACATGTAGGGCACGCACCAGGAGAGCCCGGGGTCCCACGGCGGCCGCCGCAGGTTCTCCTCCAGGTGATCCAGGTTGGGCAGCCACTCATGCCGCAGAGGCGCCAGCAGGCCTTCGCGCCGCATCGGCTCGATCAGCGAGTTCGACGGAAAGGCCACGTCCCATCCGGAATTGCCCGAGAAGACCTTCGCCAGCATCTCTTCGCCGCTCTCGTAAGTTCCGTAGCGGACCCGCACGCCGAACTCGGCCTCGAAGTCGGGAATCGTGTTCGGCGCCACATACTCGGACCAGTTGAACACGTTCAGCCGCGGCCGCCGCTCGCGGCAGCCCGCCAGAACCGCCAGCGTCAGCCCGAATTCCCGGCGCCTCATGCTCGCCGCAACCGCTCCGCCAGCAGAATGAAGACGCCGAGGCCGAAAGCGATCAGCGTCGAGACGGCGTTGACCACCGGACTGACGCCCATGGCGTAGATCACCATCGGCAGCGTCTCCGAGTCCACGCCGGCCACCAGACTCGTGATCACGTAGTCGTCGAAGGAAAGCGCGAAGCAAAGCAGCCCGGCTGCCGCCACAGCCGGGCCGAGCGCCGGCAGCGTCACCCGCAAGAACGCCTCCCACTCGGTGGCGCCGAGGTCCATCGCCGCCTCTTCGAGCGAGGGATCGAGCGTACGGAGCCGCGCCAGCACCACAAGCACGACATAGGCCAGGCAAAACGTCACATGAGCCAGCACGACGGTGTGCATGCCCAAGTGCAGACCGGCGTAGCGGAACAGCCACCGAAAGAAGGCGAGCAGCGAAATTCCGGTGACGATTTCCGGCGTCACCAGCGACAGATACAGACCCGCCGCCACCGCCGGCGAACGCCGCTTGATCAACCCGTAGGCGCCCAAGGTTCCCAGCGCCGTCGCCATCACCGTGGCCAGCGCGGCGATCACGAGGCTGTTCCATGCCGCCTCGATCAACTGCGCGTTCCCGAAAGCGGTCCGGTACCAGCGCAGCGACAAACCCTCCCACACCGTGAAGCGGGAGGAGTTGAAGCTGAAGACGGCGAGGATCGCCAGCGGCAGATGGAGGAAGGCATAAGCGGCTGCTGCGTACACGGCGAGCAGGCGGCTCACAGCAGTCTCTCCCCGCCGCGCCGGAAAAGGACGCCCAGCGGCAGCATCACCAGCGCCATCAGCGCGAGCGAGGCCGCGGCTCCGAACGGCCAGTCCCGCGCGCTGGTGAACTGGTTCTGAATGAGATTGCCGGCCATCACGGTCTTGCCGCCGCCGAGCAGATCGGGCGTCAGGTAGGCGCCCAGACACGGGATGAACACGAGCACCGCTCCGGCCACGATGCCCGGTCGGGCGAGGGGCAGCAGCACACGCAGGACGGTAGAGAAGGGCCGGGCGCCCAAATCCGCCGCTGCTTCCACCAGGTGCGGATCCAGCCGCTCGAGGGCTGCGTAAACCGGCAACACCATGAACGGCAGATAGCCGTACACCAACCCCAGGATGACCGCCCCCTCGTTATAGAGCAGCCGCAGCGGCTCGCGGATGAGGCCGGCCCCCAGGAGCACGCTGTTGATCAACCCGGTATCGCGCAGCAGGAAGATCCAGGCGTACATCCTGATCAGGAAGCTGGTCCAGAACGGCAGCATCAGGAGCGCCAGATACAGATTCTTGCGCGGGCCCGACCGCGCCAGAAACAGCGCCAGGGGAAAGCCGAGGACGAGACACAGCAGCGTCGTCAGGCCCGCGATGCGGAAGGAGCGAAGGAGAATCTTCAGGTACAACGGATCGGCCAAGCGCTCGTAGCTGTCGAGCGTCCACGGCGGCGTCAGCCCTCCGTAGGCTCCGCGGGTCAACAGGCTGTAAGCCGCCACGACGGCCAGCGGCGCGAACACGAACAGCGCCACCCAGACGGCCGCCGGGGCGACACACAAGATCCGCAGGCGCGTCATTGCGAGAAGCGCAGCTCGTCGTGGCGGCGCCACCACACCTGCACGCGCTCGCCGCGCTCGAAGGCGCCGTCGCCGGCGGGGAGCTCGGCGGTCACGAGGCCGCCGCAGGCGAGCTCCGCCTCAACATGGACGCAGTTGCCAAGAAACACCGTTTCGCGCACCGTGGCGGGAACGCTCCGGGTTCCCTCCGGTGGCCGCTCGCGGCTGATGCGGGTCGCCTCCGGACGGATGCCCACGCTGTCCACCCAGTTGACGGCCCCGAGGAAAGAGGCGACGAATCGGGTCCGCGGGCGCAGATAGACCTCCGGCGGCGGACCGACCTGCTCCAGCCGCCCCTCGTTCATTACGCCGATCCGGTCCGAGATCGACAGCGCCTCCTCCTGATCGTGCGTCACCAGCACGAACGTGACGCCCACGCGCCGCTGGAGACTCTTCAGCTCGCCGCGCACCTGCTTGCGCAGATTCGGATCGAGCGCCGAGAGCGGTTCATCGAGCAACAGCACATCCGGCTCGACGGCCAGCGACCGCGCCAGCGCCACGCGCTGGCGCTCACCGCCCGAGATCTGCCAGATGCACCGTGACTCCTTTCCTTCGAGCCGCACCAGCTCGAGTACCTCGCGCACGCGCCTGTCGATGTCAGCCGCGCGCTTGCGCCGCAGCCCGAATTCGATGTTGCCGCGCACCGTCAGGTGGGGAAACAGCGCGTAATTCTGAAACACCGTGGACACGTTCCGCTCGTACGGCTTGAGGTCGTTGATCCGGACGCCGTCCAGATAAATGTCGCCCGAAGTCGGCGCCTCGAAGCCGGCCACCAGACGCAGGGTCGTCGTCTTGCCGCAGCCGGAAGGCCCCACGAGCGAAAACAGCGAGCCCCTCGGAACGGCGAACGACACCTCGCTCACGGCGCGGTGCCCGGGATAGTGCTTGGAGACCTGGCGTAGTTCCAGAACAGGTTCCACTCGAAGGAGATGATACAGCAGAACCGCAGCCGGCTAGAAGTGATACTGCAGGCTGACTTGGACCTGCCGCGGCGCGCGGGTCGAGAGGAACGGCCCGCATTGATGTTGCCCGACTGCACCGTGGCGTTGGTAGCCTGTCCCCACTGCGTGTGGTTCAAGAAGTCGAACAACTCGAACCGCAGCTCGAGCCGTCCGTCCTCGCCCGTACAGGCCCGGGTGGCCTTCTCGACGCACCTCGCGCGGGTCACAGATGCGGTTTGGCATCGCCACCGAAAGCGCGACGCGGCTGGTGTCGTTCCTCGTCACCCAGTTCGGCACGCCCGTGGTGAAATCCAGGTTGCCGCTGAGCGCCCAGCAGCCGGCCAGATGCCCCGCCAGCCCGGACAGGCCTCCGCCGAGCGCCTTGCCGGGACCGAGCGGAAACTCATAGTGGTAAGCATGGACGAAGCGCAGGCGCGGCGTCATCTGCGCCGGCCCGCGCAGCGGCGGCGTCTGCTCATTGCCGGCAATGAATTCTTCATGCCGCAGGAAGAACGGCGCGATCCCGGTCTGAATGTTAGTAAGAGCGGCGCTCGAACAGTTGTGCGCCGAACTTGAAGCTGTGCCGCCCCGCACATAGGCTCGATCGTCGCCGAGCCGGAAGACGTTCTCGATTTCAGGAGCGGCGCAGCGCGATCTTGCGGCCGATGGCCGATTGCGCCACATGAAGGCGGCGCCCGGCAATCGTAAAGCTCAGGTTCTCGGCCACCGCGACGAACATCTCGAGCTGGCGCAAATCCACAGGCGAATCACCCGATCAAGTGCCCAGTT
>JBBIMZ010000170.1:0-7556 GCA_037444135.1 Solibacteraceae bacterium | reverse complement strand
GGGCGACGAATGCATCACGACGACGAACACATTCTTCGCTACCGCCGAAGCCATCTGGATCGCCGGCGCCACGGCCGTCTTCGTCGATTCGGAAGAGCGCACCAACTGCATCGACCCGGCGCGCATCGAAGAGGCCATCACCGACAAGACCAAGGCGCTCGTGCCCGTGCACCTGTACGGCCAGTGCGCCGACATGAAGGCGGTCCGCAAGATCGCCGACAAGTACAACCTGCTGGTCATTGAAGACAACGCGCAGGCGATCGGCGCTCACGGCGACGGCTTCAAGATCGGCGAGCTGAGCGACGCCGTCTGCATCAGCTTCATCGCGCAAAAGAACCTCGGCACCTTCGGCGACGGCGGCGCCGTGGTGACCAACCGCGAGGATGTCGACCGGGCCGTCCGCCGGCTGCGCAATCACGGATCGGAAAAACGTTCCTGCCACAGCATGGGCTACAACAGCCGGCTGGACGACATCCACGCCGGCGTGCTCAGCGCCAAACTCAAGCACATCGACGAATGGAACGACCTGCGGCGAAAGTGGGCCGCGCGCTACTCGGACGGCCTGAAAGAGGCGCGCCACATCACGCTGCCGTACGAGAAGCCGGGCTACCGGCATGTGTTCCACCTCTATGTCATCGAGACCAGACAGCCGGCGCAGCGCGATCCCTTGCTGGAGTTCCTCAACCGGAGCGGCATCGACGCCAAGTGCCACTATCCGATCGCGATCCACCAGCAGGAGGGCTATCCCTGGGGCAAGGGAGCGCGGATCGCCGGCCCGATCCCGAACTCGGAGCGCAACGCCGCCTGCTGCATCTCGCTGCCGATGTTCCCCGAGCTGACCGAGGCCGAGGTCGACTACGTCATCGACAAGGTCTTGGAGTGGGACCGCAGCCAGGGGTGAGGCCGTGAAGGAGAAATACCGCGTCGTCGTCGCGGGCATGGGCAAGCGAGGCATGCACCATGCCCTGGCGTTTCAGGCCAGCGAGCGGTTCGAGGTGGTGGGCGTCTGCGACATCGACCCGGGGCGCCTCCAGGCCGCCGCGGCCAGGCTCGGCGCTGTCGAGACAGGCACGGACGCGGCCGCGCTCGCCGCGCGCCTCCAGCCGGACGTCTTCTGCTTCTGCACCATGCCGCAAGTGCGGCTGGAGATGATCCGGGCCGGAATCGCCGCCGGGGCACGGCTGATCGCGATGGAAAAGCCCATCGCGCTGACCAGCGCCGAGGGGATGGAGATCCGCAAGCTGCTGGAAAGCGCCGGCGTCAAAGCCGTCGTCAGCCACCAGCACCGCTACGGAGAGCACTACCGGAAGGTGAAGGAGGTGATCGACAGCGGGGCCCTCGGGCGCATCCACACCGTCTACGGGACGGCGACCGGCTGGCTGATGCACATGCTCTCGCACCTGATCGATTACATGCGGTGGTACAACGGCGAGGCCGAGGCCGAGTGGGTGATCGCACAGGCCGCCGGCCGCGGCAAACTCGCCGACGCCCACCCGTCGCCCGATTACATCGCCGGCTTCGTTCACTTCGCCGGCGGCGTGCACGGCGTCATCGAATGCGGCGCCGGAGCGCCGGACGTGCCTGAGGTCGACTACTGGTGGCGCAAGTGCCGGATCGGGGCGCAGGGCACGGACGGCTTCGCCGAAGTGCTGACCGGCGGCGGCTGGCGCGCGGTCACGCGCGCCGGAGCGATGTCCGGCGGCGGATCGATGAACTACGACCTTGACATGCCGCCCTACGTTCAGCAGATCGCGGACTGGCTGGACGATGAGCGCAAGCCGCACCCTTGCCGGTTCGAGAGCGCCTACAAGGGCTTCGAGATCATGATGGCGATGTGCCGCTCGGCGGCCGCGGGCGGGCAGGTGGCGCTGCCGCTCGCAGCGGGCGCCGACGAGCTGGCGATGCTCCGCCAGGCGCTGCCGGAACGCCAAGTGCTGGTGGGAGCGCCCGGGAGCGCCAAGGAATACGGGCTCGGCTGAGCCGGGCCGCCCGGTGGAGCGGGCGCCGGCGGCGGGCGTCAGGCCCCGGCCAAAAGCGCCAGAGCCGACGGCACGGCGCTCCGCAACAGGTTCTCTGGCGGGTCGGCCGGCAGGCCACGGGCAACCCCATCGGGTCTTGCGGTTTCGAACAGACAAGTCCGCCAACCTGCCCGCCCTTCCAAGCGCACCTTGTTCGCCTGCCGGCTGACCCGGAAGACCATCTGTGCCCCGCGTTCGGTCTGAAGCGACTCGAGCGGCCAGTCGCTGCCCGCCACCAGCGTGATCTGACCCGCCGGGCTGATCAGGATGGTCCAATCGGAACTGTCCGGGCCGGCCTCCCCGGAGCGCTCCGCGGCGTGGAAGATCTCTAAAGCGTTCTCCAGAAACCGGCCCACGAATTCCTTATCGATCCGCCCCGGCCGAGTTTGAACGAAAACGGCGTCAGCGCTGGCTCAGCCCGCCGTCCACCGCCAGGATCTGACCCGTGACGAAGTTCGTCGCCTTCAGGAAGTAGATCACCGCGGCGGCGACGTCCTCGGGCGTGCCCGCCCGGCCGGCCGGCGTCGCCCGCACCATGGCCGCGGCTTCTTCGTCCAGCTCGCCGAAGCCGATCACGCCCGGCGCCACGGAATTGACCGTGATCTCGGGCGCCAGCGCCTTGGCCAGCGCGCGCGTCAGCATGATCACGCCCGCCTTCGAGGCGCAGTAGTGGACATGGTTGGCCCAGGGCCGGAGACCGCCGAGCGAGCTGATGTTGACGATGCGGCCGCCGCCGCAGGCCCGCATCAGCCGCGCCGCCTCCCTGGCGCAGAAGAAGACCGCTTTGAGGTTCACGCTGTGGATGAAATCCCAATCGGCTTCGGTGATCTCGAGCGGATCCATCCCCGTGAAGCGCGCCGCGTTGTTCACCAGGCCGTCGAGCCGCCCGAACTGTGCGTCCACCCGCCGGAACATCTCCTCGATCTCGGCCACGCTTTCCAGGTTGGCCCGGAACAGCGCGGCGCCGCCGCACTCGCGCGCCGTCCGGCGGGCCTCCTCCTCAGAGAGGTGATAGTGGATCGCCACGCGCGCGCCCTCCCGCGCCGCCGCCAGCGCGATCGCCCGCCCGATGCGCCGCGCGGCCCCGGTCACCAGCACAACCTTGCCCTCGAGCCCGGACTCAGATCGCCGGTTCTCCATGCACCTCCACCTCCTCCCGGTCCACGCCGAGCGGCGCCGGCTCCCGGAGCCGGCCCTTCCAGTCCGCCGCCATCCAGATCAGCGCCGTCGTCGAGCTCAGCACGCCCGCCGCCGCGCCGATCGTGCGCGGATCCCAGAAATGAGACGCCCAGCCGGCCGCCGCCATCGAAATCATCATCACCGCCCAGACCAGGGATTCGATTGTCGCAAAGACACGCCCGCGAAACTCATCCGGCACATGCCTGAGCAGCAGCGTCGTATTGAGCACCGAGGCCACCCCCATGCCGGTCCGCGACAGGGCGATAAAAACCAGCACCATCCAGAACGGCTTCACCTGGCTGAAGACGATGTAGGCCAGCCCGTGCAGCGCAAACGAGATCGTGATCGCTTTCTTGAACTGCTCGAAGGAGAGGCGCGGACCGAGCCAGTTGGCGACGGCGCCTCCGATCACCAGCCCCACGCCGGCGAATCCCCAAATCGTACCGAGCCCGGCGGGGCCGTACGGATAGACCACCTCGCCGAAAAGCGTGAACAGGATCTGAGCCGCCCCGCCGCCGCTCGCCCAGCCGACGTGGACCAGCCCGATGGCCGCGAGCAGCGGCACCGAGCGCATGTAGCGCAGCCCTTCGACATACTCGCGAAAGGGCCGTAGGACTCCGGTCTCGGTCAGCGGCGCTCTGGCGGGCTTGAAGCCCCGGGGCGCCCGGAGCCGCCAGATGCAGGCGGCCGAGAACAAGAACGAAACGGCGTTGAAGATGAACGCGCCTTCGTAGCCGAACTGCATGGCGGCCGCGCCGCCGAGCATGGCGCCCACGGTCAGCGCCGTCCACTGCGTCGTCTTGGTGAGCGAGTTGGCCGTGTGCAACTCCTCGGGGCTGGTGATGGCCGGCAGAATCGCCGCCCGGCCGCTCGTAAAGAACGGCGACGCGAACATCAGCAGCGCGCTCCAGACGTAGAGCAGCCAGGTCTCGTCGGGCCGCGTCGTGAAGATGAACAGCGAGGCGATGACCGCGCGAACCAGGTCGCTGGCGATCATGAGCCGCTTGCGGTCTAACCGGTCCAGCAGCACGCCGGCCAGCGGCCCGGCCAAAATCATTGGCAGGGCGCGCGAGATCATCAGCGCGCTCACCACCAGCCCGGAGCCGGTGTTGTGGAGCGCCAGCGAGAAGACGGCCACCGTGTTGAAGTTGTCCCCGATCTCGCTGACGATCTGGCCCATCCACGTGTAGCGGTAATTGCGGTTTTCCTTGAGCAGCCGGACGAATCCGCCCATCAGCCCCGCTCCGCCACCCACACGCCGGCGAGCACCAGCGCGCCGCCGGCGGCCACCGACGGCGTGACGCGCTCATCGAGCAGCGCGATCGCCATCAGCGTGGCCAGCAGCGGTTGCAGATACGCCAGCGCCGCCAGCCGCGACGCCGCCAGATGCTTCAGCGCGTGATAGAAGATCAGGTAGCAGACGACCGAGGGAAACAGCACCATGTAGAGGAGGCCGGCCCAGGCCGTCCGGCTCACGGCGCCTAGCGGGAACCGCAGCGCTTCGCGGGTGACCACCGGCGCCAGGACCAGCGCCCCGGCCACGTAACCGACCGTGTTCATCAGGATCGTCCCGTAGCGCCCCGCCAGCGGCTTGCCGAAAACCGCAAACAGCGCAAATGCGCACGCTCCCGCCAGCACCAGCAGGTCGCCGGCGGCGGTGGCCCCCGGGCCGTTGGAAGACTTGTGCTGGAGCGCCAGCACGCCGGCCAGCGCCACGAGCATGCCCGCCACTTTCCGATGTGTGACCCTCTCCTGGCCGGCCGCCGCAGCCACCAGCAACACCAGCAGGGGACTCAGGCCGAAAATCAGCGCGGCGTGGGCCACGGTGGTCCGCTTTAGCCCCAGCAGAAACAGGACCTGGTTCAGCGCGATGCCGATCACGCCCAGGGCAGTCAGCCGAGGCAGGTCGCTCCGCTCGGGCAGGACCCGCCGCCGCTCCGCGAGCGCGTACACCGGCAGCATCACCAGGCCGGCGCCGGCGATGCGCAGCCCGCTCGCCAACAGCGGCGGCATCTCCCGCAGCACCACCTTACCCACAATGAAGTTCAGGGACCAGAAGAACACCATCAGGCCCAGCAGCACGTAAAGGATGGCCGGACGCGGGCTCAAGCCACGGTCTCCCGCCGGACCGTAATTGCATCGATGTAGTCCCGGTCCAGCGCGTAACCGAAGCCCGGCTCCTCCCGCACCAGGATCGTTCCCCGCCCGGTGACCTCCACGGGCGGCACGATGATGTCCCGCGCCCAGTACCGCCGGCTCGCCGCCACGTCCCCGGGTAGCACGAAGTTCGGCAACGTCGACAAGGCGACGTTGTGCGCCCGGCCGACGCCCGCTTCGAGCATGCCGCCGCACCAGACCGGCACGCCCGCCGCCTGCGCCACGTCGTGAATCCGCCGGGCTTCGGCGAATCCCCCCACCCGGCCCAGTTTGATGTTCAGGATGCGGCAGGCGCCCAACCGGATCGCCTGCTCGGCGTGGCGGGCCGAACGGATCGACTCGTCCAGGCAGATGGGCGTGGCCAGCTTCGCCTGGAGCGCGGCGTGATCCACCAGATCGTCGTGCGCCAGCGGCTGCTCGAGCATCATCAGGTAATAATCGTCGAGGCGCCGGAGGTGATCGGCGTCGGCGAGCGTGTAGGCGGAATTCGCGTCGGCCATCAGCTTGATCTGCGGAAAGCGCCGCCGCACCTCGTGCACGATGTCCACATCCCAGCCCGGCTTGATCTTGATCTTGATGCGGTGATAGCCCGCCGCCAGCTCGGCCTCGATCTTGCCGAGCAGGGCGGCGACCGATTCCTGGATCCCGATCGAGACGCCGCAGGCGATCTCGGTGCGTACGCCGCCGATGTGCCGGTACAAAGGCTTCCCGGCCTGGCGCGCCTCCAGATCCCACAACGCCGCTTCGGCCCCGCCGCACGCCATGCGGTGCCCGCGAATGTGCCGGGTCAACGCGCCGGCCTCGGCCGCCGTCACAGTGCGCCCCACGAGCGCCGGCGCGACGTAATCGCGCAAGATCAGCCACGCCGAGTCGGTCCACTCCTCGTTGTAGAAAGGGTGCTCCGGCGCGGTCGCCTCACCCCAGCCCGACACGCCGTCGCTGACCGCCTCCACCAGGATCACGTTGCGTCCGGCCGTCCGGCCGAAGCTTGTCTCGAAGGGATGCACGAGCTGCATGCGAAGCTCGCGCAGCACGATGCGATCGATCTTCATGCCCATTCGCTCAGCAGGTAGGTCCCGAATTTATCGGAGCGCTCGAAGCCCGTCACGGCCAGGCCGCGGTCGAAATGTTCGAGAAACTGGCTGGAGACCGCCCTCTGGATTTCGAGCGCCTTCGGCAGGTTCTCCCGGCGCAGCACGGCGATCTCCGCCGGGACGGCGATGCGCGCCCGCACCGGCTCGCGCACGCGGGCGGCGCCTTCGATGATGGCGCGCGTGCGTTCGGCGTCGAGGAACCACTCGGCGACGCACCGGTCCGTGGGCATGCCGGCGTGCAGCTTGCTCGTCGTCGTCCCGTACTGGTTGAGGACGTAGCGGCGGATGATCACGCCCAGCCGCTCGATGTTGAAGTAAGCGTTGCGCAGCTCGAGCGGATCGAACGTCCACTCGATGAGCCGGATGCCGCGGCTGAGCGCCTCCCGGCGCTGCTCGAGCTTGAGCAGGCGCCCGATCCCCCGGTTCTGATACTCCTCCAGCACGCCCGCCATGTGGCTGTGCAAGTACATCTCTCCGGTGCGCTTCAGGGCCGGAATCGCCAGACAGAAGCCGATCAGCCGGTCGCCTTCAAAGGCGCCGATCGCTTGCCCTCCGATCTGCGTCGCCAGCAGAAACAGCCGCGAGGGAACGATCTCGACATCGGCGAAGCCCCAGACCCGGCGCTGCACCTCGACGGCGGCGGCGAACTCCGCGAAGCTGCGAAGCGGACGGCACTCGATCATCAGCCGCGCTTGGCCTCCTGCCACAGCGCTTCCATCTCCTCGAGCGGCGTCTCGGCCAGCGTGCGGCCTCCGGCCGCCACCTTGTCTTCGACGTAGCCGAAGCGCCGCCGGAACTTCGCGTTCGCCTTGCGCAAGGCCTGCTCGGCATCGACGTTCAGATGCCGGGCGATGTTGACGATGACGAAGAGGATGTCGCCGATTTCGTTCTCGATCGCCTCGGCCGGCGCTTCGCCCGCGCGCGCCCGCGCCAGCTCGTCCAGCTCCTCGTGCAGTTTGCCGAGCACTTCGTCGGTGCCGGGCCAGTCGAATCCCACGCGAGCCGCTTTCGAGGAGATCTGCATGGCCTCGGCCAGCGCCGGCTGCGACCGCGGCACCCGGTCGAGCAGGCGCCCGGAAGCGTGGCCCTTCTCCAGGCTCTCGGCGGC
>JBBIMZ010000169.1:0-7564 GCA_037444135.1 Solibacteraceae bacterium | reverse complement strand
TCACCACGGCCGTCTGCCCGGTCAGATCGAAGTACGCCATACCCAGAAACTTTACTCTTCCCGGACGACGTTCACCCCGATCGACGCCGAAACCTCGCGGTGGAGGCGCAGCGTCACCTGATATTCGCCGAGTTGCTTGATGGGATCCTCGAGCTGGATCTTGCGCCGGTCGATGGTGAAATTCTGCCGCGCCAGGGCGTCGGAGATGTCCTGCGCCGTGACCGAGCCGAACAGTTGGTCCTGCTCGCCGGCCTTGCGGGCGATCGTGACGACGAGCCCGGCGAGGAGCCTGGCCAGCTCTTCGGCGTCGGCCTTCTCGCGTGCCTCGCGCCGCAGGTGCGCCTGGCGTTCCTGTTCGATGATCTTCTTGTTGGCGGCCGTGGCGGGCATGGCGAGCCGTTTCGGCAGCAGGTAGTTGCGGGCGTAGCCGTCGGCCACCTTCACCACCTGCCCGCGGTGGCCGAGTTTGTCCACGTCTTCCCTGAGAATGACTTCCATTGGAACTCCTTTCTGCGAGCGCTCGCACTCCCGCGCTAGCCGGTGGTGCTGAACGGCAGCAAGGCGATATTGCGCGCCTGCTTGATGGCGGTGCTCAGCCGACGCTGGCAGGGCGTACAGACGCCGGAAATCCGCCGGGGGATGATGCGCCCGCGTTCGGTGATGAACGCCGACAGCAGCCGCACGTCCTTGTAGTCGATGTCGTCGATTTTTTCGACACAGAACCGGCAGACCTTCTTGCGCCGAAAATACTGCTTGCGCGTCACGACCGCCTTGTCGCCCCCGGTGGGGCGCTGCGAGGCGCTGATCGGTTTGCCGCCCTTTGCTTCCGCCATACTTACCTCACTCCTTCTTCCTGGCCAGCCGCCAACGGTTCACCCGGAATCACCGGCGCGGGCTCGCCGGGCATGCGCACGCCGGCGGCGGCCGGCGCAGCCGGCTTCTTCAGCGCCCGTTTCTCGCGCGCCTTCTTGCGCTTCTCGAGCCACTTGAGCTTCTCGTCCATGCGCACCGTGAGGTACTTCAAAACCAGCTCGTGCACTTTCAAGCGCCGCTCGATCTCCTTCACGGCGTCGGTGCGGGGCACCGAATACCGGACGACGACGTAATAACCCTCTTCCCGGCGGCGCACGCGATAGGCGAGCTTGCGCTTGCCCCACTTGTCGACCTTGTCCACGGAGCCGCCCGCTTCCCGGATGACGCCTTCGAGCTGGGCGATGATCGAATCGATCGCCTCGTCCGGCGCATTCGGATCGACGATGAACATGATTTCGTAGATTCTCATTCGTCCTCTTTCTCCGGGCCTTGGGCGCGACGATTGAATTTCGTCATGGCCTTTTCGACGCCCTCGGCCAGCAGGACTTCCACCGCGTCAGCGGCGTAGTCCAAAACCTCGTCGAGCTCAGCAAGCTGCGCGCGGCCGAACGGCGCCAGCACGAATTCGGCGCCGTCGTCGACCGGGTGTCCGGGATGGATGCCCAAACGTACGCGGGCAAACGCCGCCGTCCCCAGTTCTTCGATGACCGACTCGACGCCATGGTGGCCGCCCGCCGACCCCTTGGCGCGGATCCGCAGACTCTTCCACGGCAGGGCGAGATCGTCGTAGATCAGCACCAGCCGGTCCGGCCCGAGGCCTTCCGCCTCGAGCAGTCCCTTCACGGCGCCTCCGCTCCGGTTCATGTAGGTCTGCGGCTTGGCGAGCAACACGGGGACCGAAGCGATCCCGCCGACGCCGACCAGCGCCATCGCCTGCTTGCGCGCGATGCGAATGCCGTGGCGCGCCGCCAGCCGGTCGGCGACCAGAAAGCCGAGATTATGAGGCGTAAACGCATATCGTTCGCCTGGATTGCCCAATCCCACGACCAGCCACGGCCGCCCGCTGTCTTCGGCGCCATTCCGCACAGCTTCCGGCTCGCTTTACTCCTTCTCCTTTTCTTTCTCCTCCGCCTTGCCCTTCTTGACCACTTCCGGTTCGGCGGCCTCGGGCGCCGCTTCCGCCGCTGCGGCCTCGGAGGTCCGCAGCGCAATCACGTGGCAGATCACCGTATCGGGAGCACTGCGCAGCTCGATGCCGTCACCCAGCGGAACGTCGCCGGCACGCAGGTTCTGCCCGATCAGCAGCGGACGAACGTCGACCGTGAAGTGCTCCGGAATCCTGTCGGGCAGGCACTCGATCTCGATCTCGCGCGTGACGACTTCCATCAGCCCGCCCTGCTGCTTGACGCCGCGAGGCTCGCCTTCGACGTGGACCGGCACCTTGACGCGAATCTTCCGCGTCAGGTCGATCCGCTCCAGGTCGGCGTGGAGCAGCCGGCCGCGGATCGGATCATGTTGCCAGTCGACGATCATTGCCGGACAGGTCTCCTGGCCGTCGACCTGGACGTCGAAAATGGTGTTGTGTCCCGTCGGGCTGTACAGGATCTTGTGAATCTGGTTCGGATCCAGCGCCACGGAGACCGCCGGCTTGCCGGCGCCGTAGAGCACCGCCGGGATGCGGCCGGCCGCGCGCAGCCGGCGCGCAGCATTCTTGCCCCGCAACGTGCGTGGTTCGGCGACGACCGTAATCGCTTTTCTCATGCTGACTCCTATCTCCAGCCGGCAAAGCCCACCTCAACGAGGCCGGCCGCGGCTTAAACGAACAACTTGCTGACGGAGGTTTCCTCGTGAATCGATTGGATTGCCTCGGCCAGCAGCGGCGCCACCGACAGCACCCGCAGCCGGCTGCACTGCCTGGCCTCTTCTCTTAATGGTATCGAATTTGTGACGACAACTTCAGTGAGCGCGGAATTCTCGATATTGGCGATCGCCGGTCCGGACAGGACCGGATGCGTGGCGAAGGCCGAGACGCTGCGCGCCCCGTTGGCCAGCAGGGCGCTGGCGCCCTTGGTGAGCGTGCCCGCCGTGTCGATCAGATCGTCGACGATCAGGCAATCGCGTCCCTCCACGTCGCCGATGATATGCAGCACCTCGGCCACATTCATCGTTTCCCGCCGCTTGTCGATGATGGCCAGCGGCGCGTTCAGGCGTTTGGCCAGGGCGCGCGCCCGCTCGACGCCGCCGGCGTCCGGCGAAACGACCGTGAGCACGCCGCTCTTGTCGCGGAAGTAATCGAGCACGACGCGGCTGGCGAACAGGTGATCGACCGGAATGTCGAAGAACCCCTGGATCTGGGCCGCGTGCAGGTCCAGCGCCAGGATCCGACTGGCGCCGGCGCGCTCCAGCAGTGATGCGACGAGCTTGGCCGAGATCGGCACGCGCGGGCGGTCCTTGCGGTCCTGGCGCGCGTAGCCGTAATAGGGGAGCACGGCCGTGATCCGCTCGGCCGAAGCCCGCTTGAGCGCATCGATCAACAGCAGCAGCTCCATCAAGTTGCGGTCAACCGGCGGGCAGGTGGGCTGGACGACGAAGACGTCGCAGCCCCGAACATTCTCCTTAATTTGCACGCAGAGTTCGCCGTCGGAGAAGGGGGTCAGCTCCACCTGGCCGAGCGGGCAGCCGAGCCAGTCGCAGATCTCTTGCGCCAGCGCCGGGTTGGCGCTTCCCGTCAGCACTTTGAAGTGATCGAAACTCATCGCGCGTGCCGGCTTTGGGGCGGCCATGCCTCCCCCTCGATGTGCTCCCGGAGGCTTTGCCGCCAGATGCGCCGGTAGCGCGCCCGGCTGACAAACCGGAACGGTTCCGCCACGGCGTCGGTGAACCGGCCGCGCCAGAGCCCCCGCTGCCGGCCCCGGCCGAAGATGCCGAACAGGGCTGAGCCGCTGCCGCTCAGCATTACGGGTTTCGCTCCTGCACTCATAAGCGCGCGCCGGATAGCGGCCAGTTCGGGATAGTGGCCGAAGGCGTACTCTTCAAAGTCATTTTCCCCGAAAACCGACCACTCTTCCGGAGACAAACCACGGTCGAGCAACCAAGACAAGGCCTGGAACTTATCCATGATAGGCGACCGTCGCGGGGTTGTCAATTTGCGCCGCAGCGCGCGGTAGGCGTCCTTGGTGGCGATCCGGACTCCGGGCGCCACGAGCACGCCCTCCAACGCCGGAGCCTCCGGAAGCGGGTAGAGCTCCGTGCCCCGGCCCAGACCGAGCGCCGTTCCCCCGTGCAGGAAAAACGGCACGTCGGAGCCCAGGTCGGCCGCGAGCTCCGCCAGCTCGCCGAGCGGCGCCCGGACGCCGGCCAGCGCCGGCAGCGCCAGCAGCACTGCCGCCGCATCGCTGGAGCCGCCGCCGAGGCCGGCTCCAGCGGGAATGCGCTTGTCGAGCACGAGCCGCACCCGGCCGCGCACGCCGAGCTTCTCCATGAGCGCCCGCGCGGCCCGGACGGCGAGATTGTCCGGAATCTCCAGGCTCGAAACCAGCTCGATGGCCCGCCGCGGCCCCGGCTCGAACTCGATCTCGAGCCGGTCCGCCAGCGAGATCGTCTGAAAGATCGTCCGCAGCTCGTGGAAGCCGTCGCGACGCTTGCCGAGCACCTTCAGGCTGAGGTTGATCTTGGCCAGCGCCCGGACGCGAGCCCGGCGCACATCGCCGCTCATTTGTCGTAATGCAGCAGCGAGCGGACTTCGTAGCCGGCGA
Organism: Solibacteraceae bacterium; assembly: GCA_037444135.1. GTDB lineage: Bacteria > Acidobacteriota > Terriglobia > Bryobacterales > Bryobacteraceae > CALKXJ01. The sequence goes on along the minus strand of JBBIMZ010000169.1, from coordinate 2,996 downwards.
GTTTGTCCCTTCCGTGGAGAAAATCCAGCTCGACCACGAAGGCCAGGCCCGCAACTTTGCCGCCCAGTTTTTCCACTAGTTGCGCCACGGCCGCCGCCGTTCCCCCCGTGGCGAGCAGGTCGTCGACGATCAACGCGCGCGTCCCCTCGCTGAGGGCGTCCTTGTGCACTTCCAGGGCGTCAACGCCGTACTCGAGCGAGTACTCGACCCTCTCGGTAGCCGCCGGGAGCTTCCCCGGCTTGCGCACCGGTACGAACCCCTTGCCGAGATCGTGCGCCAGGATCGGCCCGAAGATGAAGCCGCGGGATTCGATGCCGAGCACCACGTCGAAGTCCAGACCCTCGACGGCTTTCTCGAGCTCCGCGACGACGGCCTGGAGGCCGGCCCGGTCCTTGAGCAGCGTCGTGATGTCGTAGAAGAGGATGCCCGGTTTCGGAAAATCCGGCACTTCCCGGATCAGCTTCTTGAGGTGCTCCATAGACGAGATCAGTATTTCACAACCTGCCGGCGGGCGGCGGACTTTACCAGACGATGCGGAATCCGCTGACTTTCTCGACGGGCGCTTCGTGGGCCTCCACGGCTCGCACGTCAGCCCAGCGCGGGCCCCGGCGCAAGCGGCCGCTCAGCTCGTCGAGCTGCTGCGCCGTTCCGATCGCGTAGACCTCGACCCGCCCATCCTCCAGGTTGCGCGTGTAGCCGGTGACGCCCAGTTCATGAGCGACCTGTTCGACGAAGTAGCGGTAGCCGACTCCCTGCACCCGGCCGCGGATGAAATAACGCCGCGCCACTTTGTTCATCGCCAGCAAAGTGTAGCACTGCTACAATCCACTACGTATGGCCTTCCCCGTTCACCGCCTCCGCCGCCTTCGCGCCTCCGAGCCCCTCCGCCGCCTGGTTCGCGAGACGCGTCTCGATCCGGCCGGCTTCATCCTTCCCCTGTTCGTCTGCCCCGGCGAAGGCGTGCGCCGTGAGATCTCGGCCATGCCCGGCAACCACCAGCTTTCCATCGACCAGTTGGTGAGAGAGTGCGAAGAGGTCCGTTCGCTGGGCCTCGGCGGCGTCATTCTGTTCGGCATTCCTGAATCCAAAGACGAGATGGCTTCCGGCGCCTACGCCGACGACGGCATCGTTCAACGCGCCGTGCGCGCCCTCAAGCGCGAGGTCCCGGGGCTTGTGGTCATCACCGACGTGTGCAACTGCGAATACACCAGCCACGGCCACTGCGGCAAGGTAGTCGGCGGCGACGTCGACAACGACGCGACGCTCGAGTGGCTCGCCGCCGCCGCCGTCTCCCACGCCCGCGCCGGCGCCGACATGGTAGCTCCCTCCGATATGATGGACGGGCGTGTGGCAACCATCCGCAAAGCGCTCGACGCGGCGGGCTTTCCCATGACGCCGATCCTTTCCTACGCCGCCAAATTCGCCTCGGTCTTCTACGGGCCGTTTCGCGAAGCAGCCGAATCGGCGCCGAAATTCGGCGACCGGCGTAGTTATCAGATGGATCCGGCCAACGGGCGCGAGGCGATGCGCGAGATCGAACTCGATATCGACGAGGGCGCCGACATCATCATGGTCAAGCCGGCGCTGCCTTACCTGGATCTGATCCGGATGGCGCGCGACCGCTTCGACGTGCCCGTCGCCGCCTATCAGGTGAGCGGCGAGTTCAGCATGCTGGTGGCGGCCGCCGAGCGCGGCTGGCTCGACCGCGAGCGCGCCATCCTCGAATCGCTCACCTCGATTCGCCGCGCCGGCGCGGCCCTGATCCTGACGTACTTCGCCAAAGAGGCCGCGCGCCTGCTCGCCTGATCAGACGGTCCGCCCTGAGATAAGCTGGTGAGGTCAACCATGCCGCGCCGCAACCTGCGTTTCGTCATTCCTCTCGTTCTCGTCGGGCCGGTCATGGCGGTTCAGGCGCCGCAAGGGCCGCCAGAGGAGAAGGTCGACGCCGCCTACGTCAAGGCGCATTACACCAAGTACGAATACCTGATCCCGATGCGCGACGGCGTACGGCTCTTTACCGCCGTTTACATCCCCAAGGACGCGTCCCGGAAATACCCGTTCCTGATCATGCGGACGCCTTACAGCGTCCGCCCCTACGGCGCCGACCGCTATCCGGACCGCCTGGGCCCGTCAGCTCCGTTCACCCGGGAGGGCTTCATCTTCGTGTATCAGGATGTGCGCGGGCGGATGGCCTCCGAGGGCGAATTCATCCACGCCCGCCCGCACAAAGCCGCCAAGAGCGGTCCGCGGGACGTCGACGAAAGCACCGACACCTGGGACACGATCGAGTGGCTACTCAAGAACATCCCGAATCATAACGGCCGCGCCGGCATGTGGGGGATCTCCTACCCCGGCTTTTATGCCGCCGCCGGCATGATCGACTCCCATCCGGCGCTCAAAGCCGTCTCGCCCCAGGCGCCGATCGCCGACTGGTTCTTCGGCGACGACTGGCATCACAACGGCGCATTTTATCTGGCCCACACCTTCACGTTCTTCTACCGCTTCGGAACGCCCGTCGAGGAGCCGACCCGCCACTCGCCGCCCCCGTTCGACTACAAGACTCCGGACGCCTACGAGTTTTACCTGAACATGGGTCCGCTCGCGAACGCCAACGCGAAGTACTTCAAGAACAAGATCGGGTTCTGGAACGAGATGATGGAGCACGGCGTCTACGACGACTTCTGGAAGTCGCGGAACCTGCTCCCTCATCTCAACAACATCCGCGCCGCCGTGATGACCGTGGGCGGCTGGTTCGACGCCGAGGATCTCTACGGGCCGCTCAACATTTACGAGAGCGTGGAGCGGCACAATCCGGGCATCGTGAATCTTCTGGTGATGGGGCCGTGGCGGCACGGAGGCTGGTCGGGCGACAACGAGGCGGACCGTCTCGGCCCGGTCAGCTTCAACCAGAAGACGGGGCCCTACTATCGGGAGAAGATCGAGTTGCCGTTCTTCGTGCATTTCCTTAAAGAGGAGACGGGCAAGCTCGACCTGCC
>JBBIMZ010000168.1:0-7624 GCA_037444135.1 Solibacteraceae bacterium | reverse complement strand
GGGACTCGATTACTTATCGATCAGCCTGGCCAACAATGCGAGCACGGGCACTGCGGCAAACCGCGTGGTCTCCGTGACCGGCGCGCCGGCGACGGCCGTGCTAGCGCCGGCGGGCAGCGACAAAGTGGTCGGGATCTGCGTCGGCAACTGCGGCACGACGGGAACCGCCCGGGTGGCGATTTGGGGCCGCGCCTCGTGCGTCTTCGACGGGGCGACGGTGGCCGGCAATTGGGTGGCGACGTCGACGGCGACGGCGGGCAATTGTCGCGACGCGGGATCCAGCCGGCCGGCGAGCGGACTGGTGGGCATTGCGCTGACGACGAATTCCAGCGCAGGGACGTACGAAATCCTGATCGTGAGGTAACCAAGATGTTTTGGAGAGTGACGATAGGGACATGGCTGTGTGCCGCGGCGGTCCTGGCGCAGAAAAGCGATCACGGTACGGTCGCGGCGCCGGGGAGCGTCCAGGACGCTTCGCAAGCGGCGGTGACGAAACCGTTTCAGGTGGGTACCAACCTGCCGGCCACCTGTTCGGTGGGCCAAGCGTTCTTTAAGACGGATGCCGTAGCCGGCCAGAACCTGCACCTGTGTACGGCGGCGAACACGTGGACACAGTTGCAGCCGGGCGGCGGGAGCCCGACGGGGAGCAGCATTCGCGAGCAGAGCTTTCCGCCGGTGCTGAATCAGAGCGGGACGCGGTACCTGACGAACGGTTGGAGCACTCCGGGGACCGACGGCGCCGCGCGCGGCGGTGGCGGCGCCGCTCCGCATGCGTTCGGCTATCTGGCGTTCGCCGACGGCGTGCCTGTGTATGCGGTGCTGAACACGCGGCTGCCGGAAGATTGGGACGGCGGGCCTATTCAGGCGACGGTGGCCTGGACGCGCAATTCGGGCACCGGCACCGCTGTCGCGCTCGTGTTAGAAACGGCGTGCGTGCCGGCCGGCTCGGTCTACAACAATCCCACCTACGGGCCGGCCCAAACTCTGACGCCGGCGCTGCCGGCGGTGGACGCCGTGGCCCTCACCGCGTGGGCCTCTTTGAGCCTGACTTCCTGCTCCGCCGGCGACCTGCTGGCGATCCGGTTAAGCCGGAATCCGAACCACGCGAGCGACAACTTCACCGGCGAGGCCAGGGTGATCAATTTCACATTGCGATTCCCGGTGCAATGATGCGGGCCAAGAGGCAAGAGGCGATGGGTGCGAACCTGGTGAGAGTGTTGCACAAGGCGGTGCGCGGCCGACGGGCGCTCCGGGCGGCGATGCTGTTGGGGGCGCTAGGTGCGACCGGCTGGGGTGCGACACAGAAGAATCCGCCGAACTGTTCGAGCCGGCCGTGCACTTACACGATCACGTGTACGGCCGCCAGCTGCACGGCGGCCGAAGTGCAGGAAGTGCAGGCGGCCATCGACGACTCGCAGCTGGGGGACACGATCCGGCTCGAAGCCGGCCGCTCGTTTACCGCGCCGTCGAACGGAATTCAGGTGACGCGACGTGCCGGCAGCGGCGTTTTGACGATCACCACGACCGGCACGCTTCCGCCCGCCGGCACCAGGATCACGCCTCACTGGCGCAACCAGCTGCCAACACTTCGCAGCGGCGGCTCCCAAATCGCGCTCCAGATCGTGGGGGCCGACAGCGGACCGGCCGAGCACATCGTGGTGCGCGGCATCCGTTTCGCCGGATGCGGGCAGGGGCTGATCCGCGTCGGAGGTTCGGTGACGTCGGACGCCGGGCAGCCGGACGACATCGTTTTCGACCAGATATTGATCGAAAACGAGAACTGGGGCATTCAGTGCGGCACGTTCATCCAAGCCAACGCCCGGCGCCTGTGGTACCGCAACTCCTGGGCGGCCGGAAGCATGTTCCTCGGCGGCGAAAAACAATCCTTTACCAGCACGAACAGTCCCGGCCCTCTGGTGATCGAAAACAACTATCTCGCCGACAACAACGGCGAGAATATCATGTTCGGCGGGACCGGTCCGAGCTACCGCAACCTGGGCATCAGCGGAGTGGTGCGGTTCAACGCTCTGATCAACCACGAAGAGCGCATCCGTTATTCACCGTGGCGGGCGGGGATGGTGGTCTTCAAAGGAAGGGTCATCTCTCCGTCTTCTTCGGGTTCGCCGACGTTTCGCGCCCTCAATTCCGGCGTAACCGGCGCCGTCGAGCCGACCTGGCCGGCCGCCGTGGGCCAAACGGTGACTGACAACGGCATCATCTGGGAAGTGGTGAGCACCGGCACGACGCATCTGACGGTGAAGAATAACTTTGAAATCAAGAACGCCGTCAACACGAGAGTGCACCACAATCACTTGTCCGGAAACTGGGTAGACGGGCAATACGAAAGCGTCGTTTATAAACTTGCGAATTGTCCCAGCGGCTCCGGGACGAACTGCCAGTGCGTGCCGGGCTTTTCGGGACTGGTGAACGTCAACGGCACGACCGTTACCTCGGCGGACGGGCAGCGCCTGCCGAACATTCACCAGCCCACCGTGAAGAACAGCGTCGATCCTTTTGCGATCACGATCAACGGCGTCAGTTACACGATCAGCGATTTCGTGAAATCCGACGATTTCCAGTTGACGCTCGCGTCGAGCGCGGGTGTCCAAAGCAACGTACCGTACACATACGGGCAGAGCAATTGCCGCCCGGCGTGGAACAAGGACACGACATTCGAAAATAACTTCGTGGAAAACGGACCGCTCGGATTCCAGATCGCGCAGTGGACGAACGGTGTGCGGAGTCAGATCGGCAACATTGTCGTGCGCAACAACCTGATGCGCAACATCGATCCGAGCCGTTGGTCGGCATGGGGCGGCGGCGTCTGGAACGCGCAGTATTATCTCTGGTTCGCCAGCATGCCCGCGGGCGTGCGGTTCGAAAACAACACGATCATCGCCTCGCAGAACGCCAGCCGGGCCGGGATTCTGTTGGACGGCGCGAACAACGCGGAAAAGATGGTGCTGCGCAACAACATCTGGCCAATCGCCGGCGGAAACGGCATCGTCGGAGGGACGCCGAGCGCGACGGAGGGCGAGTCGATGCTGACCTCCCACCTTTGTGACGGCAGTCCGTGTACGACGAATGAGTTCGACGCCAACATCATCGCGGGCGTTGACAAGACGCGGTACGCCACGGGCAGGCTGTACAATCTCTGTCCGGCGACCAGCGGCTGCTCCGTGAATTTTGAATACGACGATCCGGTGTATGGAAAGCTTTTTCAGGACTACGCAAACGGGGTCTGGAAGGTACGGCGGAATCATGTTGCCGAGCGCGGCGACAGCCACGGACGAGACGTCGGAGCCGACTATCTGGCGCTGCCTTTGATCCGTGGGAGTGACGGCCGTCTCGGGCCGACCATCCAGGTGACGGACCGCCAGGCGGTGTTCACTTACTGGCTGCACGGCCCGATGCGGGAGATCAATTGCAGTCTGGAGGTGTCGACGAGCCGCGACATGGATTCGCTGATCGCCGACTTCGACGGCGCCTCGAACGCACTGCTGTCGAACGACGCGCATGACATGTACGTCAGAGAGGGAGCACGGAGGATGATCCGGGTCGGGGTCAACGCGCCGCTGTCTCCGGCTACCACCTACTGGTACCGTCTGCACTGCGGGTCGGTGCATGAGGGTTCGTTCACCACGGCCGCTTCGGCAGCCGGCCGAACTGTGAAAGAAACGGTGATCGCGAAGACGACGGAGAACCACCGGCTCCGTTATGGGACATCCTACAGCCGGTCCACGGACGCGATCGCCGGCTTAATCACCGGGAGCTGGTTCTCCTGCTCGGCGGGCGCTGCCTGTGCGGTGGAAGCGAACCTGGCGCCCGGCGTCTGGTATTACCGCGTGGAATCCGCCAGCGGGTACTTGTGGCCCGTCAAGGTGATCGCGGTGAAGTAGTGACGCTACCGTGCCCGTCATGCCCACCGGAGCGGTTCTCCTGCCCGCCGCCGAGCGCCGACTTCGAGTCCGCCGCGTCGACAGCCGCAGTATACTCGAAGAGTGCCGGTGGGAAGCGTCCGAGGCGGGGACATCAGCGGCCGGCGGCGATGGCAGCAGGGGAATCGCGATCCGGAAGATCATCCTGGACCGAAAGCATGCAGCACCTGTGGCGGCGGTGGGAACGTGATCTGAGGCGGCGAATCAAGCGGGCGCTGTTCCGTTTTGGTCCTTCGGACCTCCGGGACGCCTTGGGCCGGCTGGGAATGGCGGAAGGGATGACCGTGCTCGTCCACAGTTCCTGGGCCCGGCTTGGCGCCTTTGAGGGCCGGGCGACGGATTTGGTTGGGATCCTTCATGCCGCTGTCGGCCGTTCGGGAACGGTGCTGATGCCGACGCTGCCGTTCGCCGGCAGTGCGGTGGAGTACGCGCGGACGAATCCGGTCTTCAGCGTCCGGCGCACTCCCTCCGCCATGGGTCTGCTGACGGAAATTTTTCGCCGCATGCCCGGTGTGGTCCGGAGTGTGCACCCGACGCACTCTGTGGCGGTCAAGGGACCGATCTCCGAGGAACTGGTTCGCTCCCATCCGCTGACCGAGACCCCGTGCGGCCCCGGCAGTCCTTTCGCGAAACTGCTCGACGTCGACGGCTGGATCCTGCTGTTGGGGGTCGGCATCCGGTCGATGACATTTTTCCACACGATCGAAGCCCTGCTTGAACCGCAAATGCCGTTTTCCCCTTTCACCGAGGAGCGATACACGCTGCCCTGCGAGGTTGACGGCCGGCTGATCAGCGTCGGGCCGATGCGCCTTTACGATCCGGCGGTCGGGGCGCGCCGGCGGCCGGAGATGCTCGAAGGCCCCTTGCGCGAGCGGGGCCACTGGCGCGCCGGACGGATCGGCAACGCGGATCTCATCTTCCTTCGGGCGCGGGAAGTCTATGCGGCAGCCGAAGCGCTCGCCCGGCAGGGCATCTACTGCTACGGAGATTCTTACACTTATCGCACGTAGCCGAGCGAACGCAGCCGCTCCATCGCCCGGGGGTCGATTCGACGTCGGGCGGATTTCGCCAGAGGGTGAGCGCGCTTGAACTCTTCCAGAGCGGCCAGCAACTTTGCGCCCGCTTCGCGCTGCTCCGGGGCGAGGTTCCGCTCCTCTCTGGGGTCTTTCGCCAGGTCGTAGAGTTCCACACGCCCTTCGGAGTCGCTTATCAGTTTCCGTTTCTCCGGAGCGACGATCGCCCAAGTCATGAGGGGGTATCGTATCCGATCGCTCAAAACCATGCTGGCCTTCAAGTATCCTTCGGCATACAGATATCGCGAGGCGCGTTCCGCATCCAGGGAGCGCAAGCTGCTCCCCGGCGAATCTTCCGGCAGGGGAGCGCCGACGGCATCGAGGATCGTCGGCAACAGATCCACATGCGCCGCGTTCCAGTCCACCCATTTTCCCGCCTTTTGGCGGGGATACTTGATGATCAACGGAATCCCGATCTGGTGCTGGTGCATCGACCACTCATGCCCCACATAGCCGTGTTCTCCGAACGCTTCGCCGTGATCCGATGTAATGATAATGAGCGAATCGTCATACAGGCCGCGCTCGCGGAGCCGCGTGACCAGCCGCTCCAGTTCGGCGTCCAGAAAAGCGATCGAGCCGTCGTATTGGGAGATGTAATGTCGCCGCTCCACGTCCGTGATGGTGCGCTTGCGAAAAGCGACATCGTCCCGGAGGGCGTTATAGTGCGCCACCGGACTAAGTCCTTTTTGCCTACCATCGAACAGTTTGTTGAACGGCGGCGGCGGCACATATGGCGAGTGGGCGTCCATGTAGTTGATGAAAAGAAACAGGGGCGATTGGGCCTCCGAGAGGCCGTCGAGGAGTTCAAAGACGCTCTCGTTGATCTCGGCGGCGCTCCGGTACAGCCGTTGTGCGCCGTCGAGGACCCCGGTGGCGCCGGCGAGCGACAGCAGCCCATACCGAAGGGCGAACCTCTTGCCTCTCGGGAAGCACGGGACAGGCTGCCTGTCGTCGTAGAGGTGGAAGCCCTGGTCCGTGCCGAACTCCCTTCCTAAGTAACTAAAGTTAGCAACGACTGCGGCATTGAAATATCCGAGGGCCGCCAACCGTTCGGCCAGAGTCTCAAACTTCGCGTCGAGCGGTTCGCCGACGGAAAGACCCGGCGGCAGGTTGGTCGCTCCGTGGGTTCTTGGGTAGAGTCCGGTGAACATGCTGGAGTGAGAGGCCAGCGTGTTGTAGGAAGCCGCAAAGGCATTGCGATATACGGTGGCTGTTTGGGCGAAGCGCTCGAGCCACGGGGTTGTGGACCGGGTGTAGCCGTAGAGCGAAAGGTGGTCAGCCCGCACCGTGTCCCACACAATGAGGATCACGTGAGCACGGCGTTGCGCCGACTCGGCCGGCACGGAGGAGCTCTCGGGTTCGTGGATTTCCGAGGCGACGCGCGCGGCCGCGGGTATCACCAACAGGAGAAGCGTCGCCACGACGACCTGGCGGGAGCCCGGGGACGCATCGCGATCGCGCGCCATCCAGCGAGAAAACAGCAGCATCGCCGCGAGGGCAACGCCGGCAACCAGATAGGATTCGGAGGCGAGCTCGGGGCCGGCCGCCAGCAGCGCGCCGGCCGTCCAGGGATCCACGAGAAGCCCCGTCGCGGCCCGACAACGCGGCCAGAGGAGGCCGGATCCGGAGCTGACGGCGACTCCCAGTGCCAACGCAAAGGCGACCCGGTCGACGTCATTCCAAGAGCCGATGACCGTCGCCAAGTTCGCCAGGTAAGCTCCTGTCAGCGTCAGCACCGCCAGCCGCTGGGTGTCCTCGGCGTCGCGCCGCAATCTGCATTTTTCCCCGACAAACGAAGCGATTCCGCCGAGTATCGCGCCCAGAATCAAGTAGGCCGGCACGAGCACCGCCAAGAACCACCAGTGGCTTGGCAGGACGACATGGTTCTGCCCGGAGATGAGCGGCGCGAGAAGCAGCATCACCATCTCGGCCGCCGCGTAGGCCGCCCAGACGGACAGACCGGACTGGATCCCCGCCATCATTGTTCCCTCGAACTCGCCTGAGAGGCGGGATCCGGCGCGCCCGAGCGGCGGCGGCAATCCATCAACGTCTGGGCGAGCGTGCGCGCCGCGGCATTCACCATGGCGCCGTCGGAGCCGCAGGCCAGGAACCGGAAGCCGAGCCGGTGGTAGCGGTTGAAATCCTCCGGCTTCGGCATGAGCACGCCGGTGGCCTTCCCGCAGCGCCGGGCGCCTTCGGCAGTTTGCTCGAGGGCCTCGAGAAATTTCGGGTGGTCGAACTGGCCGAGGATGCCGAGGCTCATGGAGAGGTCCAACGGACCGATGAACAGCACGTCGGCGCCGTCGACGGACGCGATCTCAGCCACGTGAGCCACGGCCTCGGCCGTTTCGATCTGCAAGACACCGAGCAGGACATCCTGAGAAGCGTCCACATAGGCGCGAAAGCCGGCGCCGAACTGGCAGGCGCGGTTCATCGAGGCCACGCCGCGGACTCCGAGAGGCGGATAGCGCAGGGCGGCGACGCAGGCGCGGGCCTCCGCGGCCGAGTTCACGCGCGGGAACATGATCCCGTGAGCGCCCAGGTCGAGTACGCGGTGGGCTCTCTGACGCTCGTGCGATTCGACGCGGATCACCGCCGCCGCTCCGGTGTGCT
>JBBIMZ010000167.1:0-7641 GCA_037444135.1 Solibacteraceae bacterium | reverse complement strand
GCGCTCCTGAGGCGAGAGCCGCCGCTTGGGCCGGAGAAGGACGTGCAGCCGCCGGAAGTCCGAAAACCGGGCCAGCAGCAGAGCCAGGATGACTTTGCCCAGAAACCCGTTGGCGCCGATCAGCAGAATCTCGTGGTGGCGAAAGGTCTCACGGGCACTCAGCAATTGCGCAATACTCCTTGGCCAGGCGCGCCCGCAATCCGCAGAAAAGAAAAGGACGCGATTATCAAGCCTAGCAACCGCCGCCGGGGATTTCAAGCCGCGGGCGCCGGGCGGCCGTTCGCCCTCCTTATTTGACCTTGCCGGCCAGCAAGTCCCGCACCTTCGTGAAGCGGATCCCGGGGTAACGCTCGTTGTCCAGCGGCTCCAGCTTGGCCTGCCCGCTGAACATGTCGCGCATGTACTGCATCTGCTGCCAGATCGGGTACAACCGCCTTTTCCCCGGAGCGACTTTGCGCAGAATCCGGATCAACGCATCCAATGTCTCCAAGCTCCCCGCCCGGATCAGGCGAAACCTGCGGCCCGTCGTCTCGCTCGCCAGGGCCGCCAGGTCCCGCGCGTTCGGCTCATCGCCGGCTATCCGCAGGAAGCGCGGAGCGCCGGCGTCCAGCGCCGCGCAAGCCGTGAAAGCCGCCGTATCCTCCATCGTGGTGAAGTCGAGCCGCTGGTCCGGATCGCCCCAATAGAGGACCGCCCTGAACTTGAACAGGATCAGAGGCATCGGCCCTAACAGCAGTTCAGCGAAGGCGCCATTGAAGATGGTGGTGGCCGAGATCGCAGTCCTCTTTAGGCGCCCGTGAAACTCCCGCCGGAGATCGAAGTTGCGATTCGCGCCGGCCTTCAGCTTCGTGAAGTCCAGCGAGAAATCGGACGGGATGAAGCGTGGCGCGCCGGCGCGCAGCGCGGCTTCGAGCAGCCTGCCTTGCGCCTCCACGATGACATCGCGCAAGCCCTGGAGCGCGGACACGACGCAGGCCGCCCCCGAACAGGCCGCCGTCAGCCGCGAGGCGTCGTCCCAATCCAAGGCGACTGCGGTAGCGCCGAGTTGCCGCAGTTTTTCCACCCGCTCTCCGGCGGAACCAGGGCGGACCAGGGCTCTGACTTCGGCGCCTCGCGCGAGCAGTTCCCGCACGATGCGGCCGCCCAGATTCCCTGTCGCCCCCGCGACCGCGATCACCGGCGCGCTCATATCCGGATTCGCCCCGATTATAGATAGCCGCCCCGGGCTTGTGAACAGTTCACGGTCCGGTGCGCCGCCGGCTCTATGTTACAGTTCACTGTGTGAATCCTCAGCGCGCGACGCAGGAAGCGGTGCAAGCCTTGTGGGCGCGCCTCGGCCGCCCGGGGCCGGTGAGCGCGAAAAGGCTCGAGAAGGAATTCGGATGGATGCCGGAGACTTGCGAGGCGGTGCTTGCCGCCGCAGCCCGCGAAAAGCTCCTCGAAATCGCTTCCACGCGCGCCCTTTCTAAAGAAGCTCTCGCCAAGGAGGCCGCGCGAAACTTCCGAAAGTGCTGTAGCACAAAGAAAATCGAGAAACTGATTGCGGGCCTGGTCCGTGAGGGGTTGCTGCGGCCGGCGGTCGCCGTGGTCGGAAGAGGGACGCTGTACTACCGCAGCGGCGTCGCCCTGCCGCTCGTGAATGCGTTCCGCGAGCGCCTGGCAAAGCTTGGGCTTGCCCCGGGCGAGATCGACCGGGCGCTGGCGCCTCAGACCGGCGGTTCGTTTGCGGCGGAGGAACTGCTGACGCGCCTTCTCGATAAGGTGCGAGAGCTCGAGGAAGCGCCCGGCGTCCCCGTCACCGTACACCGGCTGCGCGCCGCCTTCCCCCGGGTTCCCAAAGCCGACTTCGACCGGGCGGTGATCGAACTCGCCGACCGGAGACAAATCTATCTTGTCCCGCACGATCATGGTTGGGCTCTACCCGAGCCCGAGCGGGAGAAACTGGTGCACGATGGAGGCGTCAAGCTCTATGTCGGCGTCCAGTTACGCCGGTGACGAGCGGCTGCGGCAGGTTCCCAATCCTTTCACTGACGCGGCCGTCGGCAGCGTTTGGGAGCCGCCTCTGGCGGACGTGCCGGAGATCCACGCCGCCGCATTCGACCAGATCCTGCGCGTAATCGAGGCCCGCATCGAGGGCCGCCACGACCGTTGCCTGCTCCTGTACGGCCATGCGGGTACGGGAAAGACCCACCTGCTGCGCCGGCTGCGGCTGGCGCTCGAGGCGCGCACCCAGCCCCGGATCGCCTTCTCCTGGATCTGGATGGGAACCAGCCCGGCGATGATGTGGCGCTACGTTCGCCGCAGATTCGCGGCCGATCTCGTCCGGCGCACTGTGGGCGGTCGCCCGCAGCTCGAACTGTTGCTCGAGGAGCGCCGCGGCGCTTTGGATGCCGTCGAGCGCCGCGATCTGGCGGTCGTGCTCGAGCACTTGGCGGCGGGCCGCCACCAGAGCGACGCGCGGGCCTGGCTCGCCGGAGAGGAGCTTCCCGAGGCGGCGCTCGAGAGGCTCGGACTGGCGCCGGCGGAAGCCGACGATGCCGGGCTGGAGGAGGAGGCCCGGCAGGTGTTCGAGGCGCTGGCCGCCTTTATCGCCCCGGCGCCCTTCGTTCTGTGCCTGGATCAGCTCGAGGCGCTTCAGGCTCATCCAGGGGACACGAGCGGTTTATTCGCCGTCGGCAAGCTCCTGGCGGCTCTTTACAATGTTTCCAATGCGGTGGTGATTGGCACGGTGCAGAGAGGCCTCATCGGAGAATTGGACCAGGCGTTGAGTCAAGCTGAACGCGAGCGCTACCGGTCGCTCGGACTCGAGATGCTCGGGCCGGAGCAGGTCCGGGCCCTCGTGCGCGCCCGGCTCGAAACCGAGCCTCGCCTTGCGGAGCTGCGTCCGGCAGGGGCCTCGCAGTTCTGGCCTATCGACATCGACCGGGTCGCAGCACTGGCCGATAGCCGCGAGGGCGTTACCGCGCGGCGCGTCCTGTTCGAGTGCGAGCGGATGTTCGACCGCGCACGCGGCATCTGGTGGGCGCAGGTTCCGCTCGAAGAGTTTCTCCGGGCGCAGCTCGAAACCCGCCGTCAGGAAGCCGCGCAGCGGCTGGCGCCGGAGCACACAGGCGATATTCTCAGCGACGGCCTCCCGCGCCTGCTGCACCTTCGCGGCGCGGGGATTCCCCACGAGGGACTGCCGCGCTGGCTTGACTTTGAAGCGCGGCCTGCGCAAGGGCCGCTCGCCGGCGTGGCGCTGGCCAACACGCCGCCGCAGGGTTTGTGGCGCAAGCTCGAAAAGATCCTCAACGAGTGGGATCCGGCGCAGCGCAAGCTCGTCCTCGTCCGCGACGTTTTGCATCCAGTGGGGCCCAACGCCAAGAAAACGCTGCACCTGATGGAAGAGCTTCGACGGCGCGGCGCCCGCTGGCTCGCCCCGTCGCGCGAGGCGCTGGTCGCCCTGGACGCCTTGCGCCGCTTGCTGGCCGCCGCCGATAGCGGCGATCTGAGCTACGAGGGCGAATCGCCGCCGGTTCGGTCCGTCGAGGACTGGATCCGCCGGAACATGCCGGAGGAACTCGCCGCCCTGCTCGATGAGATCGTGGCGAACGGCCCCGGCGATGCGCTGCCGGCCCGGCTGGCGGCGCTGCTGGCCGAGGAGAAGATCATCAGCGTTGCACGAGCGGCGGCGGAACTCGGGACGACGGAGGAGGAGGTGGTGCGCTGTGCTCGTGAGAATCGTAGTCACTTCAGCCTCCTTCTGGGTGCTGAGCCGGTGGTTTTTGAACTGGTGCAGGCGGCGCCGGGAGCCTGAGGTCATGTCGCCGCCTCCGGCCGAACTCTCCGTCACTCAAGTCCGGCAAGCGCTCTGGGAGGCCTGCCCTGCCGATCGGGACGTCGCGGGACCGACGGCGCTCGCCGGCCGCCTGTTTCATGAAACCGCCGCAGCCCTCCTCCGGCCAGCGCCCCCGGCGAACCTGGTCGACGACTGGCGCGCCCTCCGCCGTTATGCTTACGAAAGCCTGCTGGGACCGAGGCTGCTGGCCGAGCGGCCGGCGCTGGCCGAGTCGGGCCGCGAAGTGCTACTCCTCTGGCAGGCCGTCACCGAGTTCTGCCAGTGGTTCAGCGGCCTCCTCCGGGCGGCCGGAGTGTCGGGCTGGCCGGCGGCTGAGAGTTGGCTGGCGGCGGAGACTCCGCTCGAGCGCGTTTTTCAAGAACCCGGGTGGAGCCGCCCGGTCCGCGTGCGCGGCGTGGCGGATGCGCTCGTGCGGGATCCGCGCACCGGCCGCTGGTGCGTCATCGAATTCAAGCTCGGCGGCTCGTCCGAAGCGGCCGACCTCGGCCAGGCCGCGCTGTATCAAATGATGCTGGAGCCGCCCGCCTCCGATCTGGCGCTCGTCCGGTTCGTTCCCGAGCGCCGCGAGGTTCTGTTGTCGCCCGCCGATCTGGCCGAAGCGCGCCGGAGGCTGCTCGATCTGATCGGACGGCTGGCCGGCGTCACCGAGCCCCCTGGCGGTAGGCAAGAGGAGTACCGGGAACTCGGCAAGCGCATTCTGGCCGTATTTGAGAGCTTCGGGTTGCGGGCGACGCTGAACGGCGAGCCGGCCGTCGGCCCGACGTTCATCCGCTACGAAGTGGCGCCGGGCCGCGGCGTCGCCGTGAAGAAGTTCACCGCGCGAGCCGAAGACGTGGGCGTGCAACTGGGCCTGCCCGCGCCGATGATTCACATCGAGGAAGGGCGCCTTCTCGTCGACGTGGCGCGGCCGGATCGCGAGCCGGTGCCGTTTTCCCGCGTCGCCGAGAGCTTACCCGCGCCCGACCCGCTGCTCGGTTCGGCCCGCGTGCCGCTCGGCGTCGATCTGAACAACCGCTTGCACGGCATCTCGCTCGCCGACGCCGACAGTCCCCACATGCTGGTGGCGGGTACGGCCGGCAGCGGCAAGAGTGAATGGCTGCGCTGCGCCATCGCCGCTCTCATCCTCTCGAACACGCCCGAGACGCTCCGGCTCGTGCTCATGGATCCGAAGCGCACTTCGTTTGCCGAACTGGCCGGCTCGCCGTTCCTGTGGCATTCAGAGGCGCTGCTCTATCCGCCCGAAGGCTCGCCGATCGAGCAGCTCGAGCGCCTGATCGGGGAGATGGAGGCGCGCTACAAGCGGTTCCAGCGGTCCCGCGCCGACGATCTGGCCGCTTGGGTGAAGCGCGAGGGCCGGCCTTTGCCCCGCATCGTCTGCGTGATCGACGAATTCGCCGACCTGATGGCGCAGCGCCACCTCAAGAAGGAGTTCGAGCAGAGCGTCGTCCGCCTGGGCGCCAAGGCCCGCGCCGCTGGCATCCACCTGATTCTGGCCACGCA
This sequence comes from Solibacteraceae bacterium, assembly GCA_037444135.1. Classification (GTDB taxonomy): domain Bacteria; phylum Acidobacteriota; class Terriglobia; order Bryobacterales; family Bryobacteraceae; genus CALKXJ01. Next base: position 2,303 of record JBBIMZ010000167.1, on the reverse strand, counting down.
ACATCCGGACGCCAAAACCGTCACCGGCAGCCTCCAGGCGAACCTCTCGGTCCGCGTCTGCCTGAAGACGGCCACCTGGCAGCAATCCCAGGTGGCCTTGAAAGCTCGCGGGGCCGAGCGGCTGCTCGGCAAGGGGGATCTGCTGTTTTCGCGCGGCGGCCCGGCCTGGCGCTATCAGGCGCCGTATCTCGAGGAAGCCGAGCGGAGGCGCATCTTCACGTCACGCCCGTAGCGCTCAGAAGCGCCCGTTGCGCACTTCAAAGTGGGTCGGCTTGTCCAGCAGGCGGCCACCGCAGGCGATCCAGTGCGCCACCCCGTCCAGCATCTCTTCGAGCGTCACGCGCGGCAGGCCGAACAGGGCGTGGCAGCGCGAGGCGTTGTTGAGCAACGCCGTCTCGGCTTCCCGGCCGGTGAAGACCGGCTCGATCCCCAGGCGGCGCCCGAGCTCGACAGCCAGTTCCCGCACCGAGAGCGTCCCCGGTCCCGTCAGATTCAAGACTGCCGGAGGCGACTGGCACAGGGAAAACGAGCGCAGGCAGACCGAGTTGGCGTCGCCCTGCCAGATGACGTTCACATGCCCCATGGTGACGTCGACCGGCTCCCGGGCGAAAACCTTCCGGGCCAGATCGACCAGCACGCCGTAGCGCAGCTCAACCGCATAGTTCAGTCTCAGCAGGACCACAGGCGTGCCGTAGCGGCGCGACTGGTACTCGAACAGGCGTTCGCGCGCCAGGACCGACTGCGCGTACTCGCCCACCGGTCCCGGCGGCGTCTCTTCGGTGGCGCCTCCGCTACCGACGGGGACGAACGGATAGATGTTGCCGCTCGAGAACGCGACGATGCGGGCCTGGCGGTAGCGCTCGGCCACCCGCGCCGGCAGCAGCGCATTCATCGCCCACGTGAGCGCTTCATCGCCCGTCGAGCCGAACTTCCGGGCCGCCATGAAAATGACGTTCGGCGCCTCCGGCAGGCGGCCGAGCCCGTCGAAGTCCAGCAAGTCGGCGGAAAGCGTTTCGACGCCTGCCTCCTCGAGCTGCCGGCGCCCTCCGGCGTCCGAGAAGCGCGAGACGCCGATGATGCCAAGCCTCACTCCGGCCTGTTCGGCGGCGCGCGCGGCGCGGATCGCCAGGCTCGGGCCCATCTTGCCGCCGACGCCGAGGATCAGCAGATCGCCGCCGAGCGCGCGGACCGCCTCGAGGTCCTCCGGATAGGGCCGCGACAGGAACTCGTCGAGCTGAGCCTCCGATTCGATTCTCATCGCTTGTAGCCGATCTTGCGCAGGAACTCGCGCCGCTTCGCCGCATCCTCGGCCGTTTCGACGCCCGCCGGCGAAGAGCCGTCCACCACGCCCAGCACGCCCCGGCCCTGTTCTGTTTCGGCGACGATCACTTCCACCGGATTGGCCGTCGCGCAATGGATCGTGCAGACTTCGGGAACTTCCTTCAGGCGGCCCAGAATGTTGATGGGGTAGCCCTGGCGCAAGGCGATCACGAACGTGTGGCCTGCGCCGATGGCCTGCGCGTTGCGAATGGCCAGCGCTTTGAGCTCTTCGTCGTTTCCGTCGGCGCGGATCAGGCACGGCCCGGAAGCTTCGTTAAACGCCACGCCGAACTTCATCTGGGGCGCCGTGTTGACGACCGCTTCGTAAACGTCCTCCACCGTCTTGATGAAATGCGGGTGACCGACGATGATGTTGCCGTCCGCGGGGATCTCCAGACGAATCGCTTTCAGCTCCATGGCACTACAGAATAGCACCGGCCGGGCGCGCTACAAGCCCCCGGCGCCACCCCTGAATCCGTCCGTCGGCTTACCCACGGCAAGGGACCCACCCGCCCGGCAATCCGTACGTCCCAACAAGCGGGGACGGAAGAGACAGTTCCGGATTCCCCCGAAAGGAGACAACGACGATGTCGATTCTAAACAAAGCCGGCTACGCCGCGTACGTGCTGGCTGCGGCGGCGCTAACCGGCGCCAATCTTGCCGCGGCCGCGCAGCCGGCCTGCGCCGAGCCGGTTCACATGGCGGCTTCGTCCACCGAAAACTTGCCGCGCGAAGCTTCGCGCTTGCTTGACCAGATCCGAGCCGAGGCCGCGCGAGTCCAGGACCAGGCCGAACTGCTGCGCCGGCTGAGCACGGACACCGGCCGAACCTGGGAGAGTCACGCCGACGCGTTGATGACGATTCGCGACCAGGTCAACGACATGGGCTCCAGGCTGTGCCGCCTCAAGTCGATCCGCACGAGCGTGCTCCCCTGGCAACAGGAGGCGATCGACCGCGCCGAAGCGGCAGTCCGCGAGTTGGCG
>JBBIMZ010000166.1:0-7657 GCA_037444135.1 Solibacteraceae bacterium | reverse complement strand
CAATCTGGCGCTGCTCCGGCTCGCCCAAGGGGACGCCGCCGGCGCCGAGCGTCTCATCGAGCGCGCTTTCGATGCGGCGCACGACGGCGCCGGTCTAATCCCTCTGTGGTCGCTGTATTTCAGCCGGGCGCGGGTGCGTCTGGCTCTGAACAGGCTCGAGGCGGCGCTCGCCGACATCAACCGGGCCACTGACCTCATTCAGAGCCTTCGTCTCGCCTGTCTGCCTGCCGATTCCTTCCGCGCCGGGGCCGGCGCCGAACTGCATGAGGTGTACGCGCTCGGCGTCGAAGTGGCGGCGCGCCTCTACGAGCGCACCCGCGCGCCGGAGTATGCCCGAAGAGCTTTCGAGGTGGCCGAGCTGAACCGGGCGATCGCCCTGCGGGAAACCTTGAACCAGTTCGACCGGATTCGCGACCGGTTGCCGCCGGCCTACTGGGAAACGCTGAAGCAACTTTCGGACGCTGAAAGTCTCCAGTTCCGCCGGCCCAGCCCGGAGACCAGGATGCGGATCGAGCGGCTGGGACTTCGGCTCACCGAGCAGGAAGCCGAGGCAGCCCTGACCATCCCCTCGGGCGAGCGTGTTTCGGCGCCGGCGACGGCCGAGCGCGTCCAAGCGGCTCTTGGTCCGTCGGAAGCGCTCTTCAGTTTCCACTTCGGAGCCGAGAACGCTTTCGTCTGGGCCATCAGCTCGCGTGAGTTTGAATTTTACCGGGTCGGTTCGGCGGCGCAGCTCGCGACGCGCATCGCCGCATTCCGCAGCGCCGTCACCGGTTCGCGGCAAGCGGAGGCCCTCAGCTTGGGCGAGGGGTTGTTCCGCGATCTGTTCGGGCGCGTCGGAACCCCTTTGCGCCGCCGGCCGGACTGGCTGCTTCTGGTCGACGGAGTCCTGTTCGAGCTTCCCTTCGCGGCGCTGCGGGAGTCTTCGCCCGGCCGGCCGCCGGCCTTCTTGATCGAACGCCATTCGTTGCGCTTTCTGCCGGGAGCGGCGCTCCTGCTGACCGCCGAAGGGGATGTCTGGCACGGCCCGATGCTGGCGCTCGGCGATCCTGTGTACAATCATGCCGACCCGCGGCGGGCCGGCGGGCCGGGCGGGAAACTGGGACGTTGGTTCGGCCGCGAGACGCCCCTGGAGCTTGCGCGGCTCGCCGGCAGCGGCCGTGAGCTGGAGCGTGCGGCGGCGTCCTACCATGGTTTCGATTCGCCGCCGATTCTCCTCACCGGGCTCCGAGCCACATCGAGCGGCCTCCGTGACGCTCTGGCGCGCCGGCCCTCGGTGCTGCACCTTGCCACCCATATCTTGCCCTCGGCGCACGAGGCCGCCGTCGGCCAGATCGCGCTGAGCCTGGGGCCGGACGGCGTACCGGAGCTGCTGGGAATGCGGGAGATCTCGGCGCTGCGCGCGCCCGTCCAGCTGGTGGTGATGGCGGGTTGCAGTTCCGGGTCAGGCAAGCGGCTTGCCGGCGAAGGGCTCTGGGGGCTGACGCGGGCCTGGCTGCGCGCCGGCGCCCGGCGCGTGGTGGCGACCTCCTGGCCCGTGTTGGACTCCTCCGGGGAGTTGCTGCAAGGCTTTTACCGGCGGCTCGGCCGGACCGCGCAAGGAACTTTTGCGCAGCCGCCCGAGCGCGCCCTGCAAGCCGCTCAACTCGAGATGATCCGCTCCCAGGGTTGGAAAGCGCGCTCCAGCCACTGGGCGGCCTATTTCCTGGTGAGCAGAAACTAGCGATGGTGGCCACGGGCAGGAAAATGACCAGGGACGCGATTCCGGAACCGGAGAACCCGAAAGCGGGTCGGCAGGATCCGGCGGCGGAACGCTCCGGCGAGTTGAAGTTTGCTTCCACCAGCGACTATGCCGCTCTGACGGCGCTCGTGGACCGCATCAAAGCCGGCGACGAAGCCGGCATGGCGGAACTGTACGCCATCTTTTCGAAAGGGATTCGCTTCCAGTTCTGCCGGCAGCTCGGCCCACAGGAGCTCGATGACCGCGTTCACGACACGTTCCTGATCGTCATCGAAGCCATCCGCCGGGGAAATCTGCGTGAGCCCGAGCGGCTGATGGGTTTCGTTCACACCGTGGTGCGCCGCCAGATCGCCGCCCATATCGACGCGGCCGTCAACCGGCGCCGCAGCGAGACGGACCTGGATTCGACGCCGCCGGTGGCCGACGAGCGGGCCAGTCCGGAAGCCCTGGCCATCGCCCGCCAGAAGATTGACCTGATGAAGGAGGTCTTGCGCGAAGTCTCCAGCCGCGACCGGGAAATCCTGACGCGGTTCTACCTCTACGAGCAGAGTCAGGAGCAGATCTGCCGCGAGATGAATCTCACCGAGACACAGTTTCGCCTGCTGAAATCCCGTGCCAAGGCCCGATTCGGCGAACTCGGCAAGAAAAAGCTGGCGCGCCGGTCGCTGGCCCGTCTTTTCATGAGAGCTTCTTCGGGCAAGCCGGACTAGTACGGTAAGGGCGATCGACCGGCAGAGTCGCCGTCGGAGATGGAAAGGGCGTGATGGTCATTGTAATGCCGAACTCACTGGGAAGCCACCCGAGCGACGACGAGCTGGAGCAATACAGTCTCGGCCGGCTCGGCGATGAGCAAGCTACGCCTCTCGAACAACACTTGCTCTTGTGCGAGAACTGCCGCCGGCGGGTCGAGGAGTTCGACGAATTCGTCGCCGCCATGCGCACGGCCTTGCAGGAAACCGAACGCGAGCAGCGAGCGCGGCCTATCCTGCTACTCAAGTGGCTGGCGGGGGCCCCCAAACCGGCGTGGGCCGGAGCGGTGGCCGCGGTGCTGGCGGCCGTTATGCTCGTGCCATGGCGCGAGCAGCCGCCCGCGGAGCCTTTCGCGGTCCGGCTGGAAGCGCTCCGCGCCGCTATTTCGGCCGGGGCGCCGGCGGGACGGCCGCTGATGCTCGAAGTCGATTTCACAGGCCTGGAGACAGGACACGACTACCGCATCGAAGTCGTTGACGCCTTCGGCGCCCGCGTGTGGAACGGCTCGGTGCGCCCGGGCGCCGAACGGGCCGCAGTGGCCTTGGGACGGAGCCTGAAGCGCGGGCAATACTGGGTCCGCATCTTCGGGTCCTCGGAAGACCTGCTGCGCGAGTTCGGCCTCGCCGTTCATTGAGGCGCCTTCAGGTCGGCAGAGCGTACTTGCGCGCCAGAGCGGCGTCTTCGGCGATTTCGTCGCTGAAGACCGGGTACATGCCGACAATGACGGCATCGCCCGGCTTGATGCCTGCGTAGGCGTACCGGAAGGCTTCTTCGAGGTCGCGCGGCGTCTCGCTGAGCCGTCCCGCCGCCAGGATCTTGAAGGCCAGGCAGGGCTTGGTTACTTGGCGGATCCGGGCAATCATCCGGGGCGGATCGGACGCCACAAAGACTTCGCCGAGCACACGGTGGCCGAGAAGGGCGAGCAACTCCTCCTCAGTCCGCGTCATGTGATAAAAGCACGTCATGTAAAAGTCGTTCTCCCAACCGCCTTCTTCGATGCGCGCGACGTTGTCCGGATTGTGAGTCGAGATGCCGGCCAGCAGGCCCGCATCATGCACCTTCTTGACGAAATCGTGGACCCGGGCGGCCTGGCCGCCGCGGAACAGCGCGTCGGTGACGCCGCCGTGGTGGCAGACGGCGATCGGCTTCAGGGGCAAAACCTCCCGCAAGTCGTTGTGGCGCTCCGACGTCAGGCAGATGAACTGGATCCGGGAGCCTCGCTCCCAGGCGCCCAGGAGCCCGTCGCGAACCGTTTCCGAGTAGGAGGACTGGAAGGTGGTGATGCCCAGCTCTTCACAACGCAGCAGGAAGCGGGTAACTTGTGCTGCGGAGAAGTAGTCGAGCATGTGCTGGGAGAGTTTCTTGGAGGAATGCGAAAAGCCCCTCATCGGGTTGCCGCCGGCGATGAGGCGGGAAATGCGCTTTTCGCCGAGCGGCACCGCCGGGAGCGGGTTTGCGGGAGCGGCCGCGAGGCTCCAGGCCGTGCCGGCGGCGCCCTTGAGAAACATTCTGCGTCCGGAGAGTCGCTTCGTCATGGCGTTACCTTGGGTCACTGTAGCACTTCCGGCTCCGAAGAGCCAGATGAGCCCGGCAGGCCGCTGCCCGGTTTGGACCGGACGGTCTATAATCGCTGCGTTTGATCGAGCATGGCCGCTGAACCATGTCCGCGGACGATCCGCCTCGCCCCAGGCTTGCCAGAGGTGTGCCGGCTCGGTCTGGCGACGCGGGGAACCAGCCGTCTGGAGCCGGCCGATGTCGACTACGCCATCGCCCGGGGCGTCAACTACCTGAACTGGTGCGGGCGCCGGGACGGCCTGAGTCGCGCGGTCGCCGGACTGGGCAAGGGCAGGGCCGAGGTGGTCGTCGCCGTGCAGTTCCAGGCGCGGACGGCGCAGGCGGCGGCGCGCGAATTCGACCGCCTGCTGAGCGAACTGCGCAGCGACTATTTGGACGTGGTGACGTTCTATTACGTTGAGTCCGAGCAGGAGTGGGAGGCGTTGCTGACGCCGCAAGGGGCCTATGACTACCTTCGCCGCCAGCGGGAGCAGGGGAGCGTGCGCCTGCTCGGACTGACCACGCACCAGCGCCCTCTGGCGGCCCGCTGGGCGCAATCCGGGCGGCTGGATCTGCTCATGATCCGTTATAACGCCGCTCACCGCGGCGCCGAACGGGACGTTTTCCCGGTCACGAGCGCCCTCGGCCTACCGGTAGTCACTTTCACCGGGCTGCGCTGGGGAGCGCTGCTCAAACCGACGCCCGAGGATCAGCCGGGGTTCCGTCCGCCGGCGCCGGTTGACTGCTACCGCTTTTGCCTGGCCAACCCGGCCGTCAGCGTGGCCTTGGCTGCTCCGGGCAATCGCAGTCAGCTCGAAGAGGACTTGACGCTCCTCGAGGATTGGCGGCCGCCGTCACCCGACGAGCTCGCCTCGCTCCGCGCCCACGGCGACCGCGTCCGCCGCCACGCGGGCGCCTTCCCCTGATCACCAGGTGATTACCGGGCGACGCTGGCGACCGGGTCGGGATAGCACTTCAAGTAGGCTTCGCGGACGATCGGCTCGGCGATGTCGCGCAGTCTTGTCCAGTGCAGGCTGCTGCCCAGTTCGCTGTCCGAGCCGGCCGCCAGCCCCGAGCCGCCCCAGATCTTCTCATGGGGCAGGTCCTCGGCGGCCTGGAACGCATAGATCAGCTTCTTGACCCGGAAGACGTCCTCGTCAAACGGTGAACCCCGGATGACGCTATAGGTATACCGCCCGTTGGGCCGCGTGCAGATGAGGCTGATGAGGTTGGTATAGCCCTTGGCGGCCAGCACCAGCCGGGAGTTCGGATCCCCTTTCTCGTCGGCGATCACGAAATCGTAGGGCGAAACGTAGAGGATCTCCGGCTTGGCCTCGACCGGCGCCACCCCGGCGCGGCCTTCAAGCAGCGCCAGCAGCCGGTCGCAGACCTGGCGGATCGTCGACTTGATGATCGCCTCATCGCCCTGGCTCTTGCCTCGCATCCGTTGCTCGCGATAGGGTTCGAAGACCCAAGTGAAGTGGTTCTTTTCGAGCTCCTCGATCTTCACCGGGTACAGGCCGCCGCAAACGTCGATCTTGTTGTTGTACTGCACGATCCAGCGCAACTGCGGCTGGCCCTCGGCCCGCTCGAGCAGCTCGTGGTACTCGAGAACGAAGGTGGCCAGGCACACGTCCTGATCAGCATTCCACACCCAGACGTGAATCGGCCGGTGTTTCTTGAGCCACTTCTCCATCAAGCGCCCTTGGCGCACGGCAATGTAGGCCTGCATGGCGGCGCTCATCGTCGCTTCGCGGACCACGCCTTTGTGATGGTCAAAGTGCACCCAGTGCCCCCGGTGCCCTGGCAGATCGTCGATTACCTCGAGCCCGATGGAATATTCGGGCGTCGTCGAGACAAAGTCGTCCCAGCTCTTGAAGCGCTTTGCCGCTACGTGCAGTTCGATGTTTCGGAAAAGTTCAGACATTCGCCATGCTGGCGCGCCTTCCCCGTCTTTGCCGGCCCTCATCCGTAAAGACGACGCGGCTCACCCTCAGGATACTGGATTCCTGCCGGCTCCGGGGCCCGGAAGGCCGCCTCTCGGGGTATAGTGGGTGGGGTCAGCGCCATGAGCGACCTCAGTGTTTGTACCGAAGTCATTGATCCGCCGAAACTTTCCGCTTATGGGAGCGCGTCGGTCGCTCCATCGCCCGTGAGCCGGATGATGGCCGCTTTCGCGCAGGGCTTCCGCGACGGCGTCGATATCAACCTCGGAGTCGGCTACGTCAACGAAAAGACGATTCCCGTACGCCGCTTGAGCGAGGCCCTGGAGGCGGTCATCGCCGATCCGGCGCGCTACCGGCAGCCCTTCAACTACGGCGGTCCGGAAGGCTCGCCGAACCTGATCGCATCGATCCGCCGCTTCCTGGTTTCGACGGGACGCCTCGATGAAGCGACGGCGGAGCGAAACCGGCTGATCATCGGGCCTTGCGGGGCCACCAGCGTTCTCGACGCTCTCGCGCAGGTGCTGGCGCCGGGGATCGTTCTCACGGCCGATCCCGTCTACTATGTCTACGCCAACGCTCTGGAGAGAAAGGGGTTCGGGGTGCTGGCCATACCTGAGGATGACCAAGGAATCTCGCTGGCGGCGCTCGAACGCCGGCTGGCCGCCCTCGGCGCGCAGGCCTCGCGGATCGCATTTTTCTATCTCGTCACAGTCAACAACCCCACGTGCACGATCCTCTCGAATGCGCGCCGGCGGGCTTTGGTGGAACTGGTGGCAAACCTGTCGAGAAAGCAGCGGCGCCGCATCCCTATCTTCTTCGACCAGGCCTATGAATTCCTGGTGCACGACCCTGACGCCGAGCAGCCGGTCTCCGCTTTGTCCGCCGATCGTCTGGGTGTGGTCTACGAGATCGGGACGCTGTCGAAGATCCTCGCGCCGGCCTTGAGGATCGGCTACCTGCATGGGCCTCCGGGGCCGCTGATGGACGCTATGGTCCAGAAAACGAGCGACACCGGCTTCAGTGCTCCGCTGTTTGCTCAGGAAATAGCGAGTTATCTGCTGGACCACGACATCGCCGGGCAGCTCGAAGCGGTCAGGGCGGGCTACCGCTTCAAGGCGCTGGCCGCCGGCAGGAGAATCGAAGAGTGTTTGGGACCGTGGCTGGAGTCCTGCCGGGGCGGCCGGGCCGGGTTTTATTTCTACCTAACGTTTTCCGGCGTCGAGACCCACGCCGGGTCGCCGTTTTTCCGGTTCCTCAGCCGCACGAGCGGCGATCCGGCCATCGACGGTCCGCCCGGCTCGCCCCACCCGCGCGTAGTTTACCTTCCGGGCGAGTATTGTGTTGATCCGCGGGGCGAGCTGATCGGCGAGGGTCGGCGATCGCTCCGCCTCTCCTACGGCTACGAGGAGACCGAAGCGATTCTCCGTGGCATCGCTCTGATGGCGCAAGCCGTAAAATTAGCCTCCCAGGCTAGCGGCGGCGGCCCGACCCGGCTATAATCAGGATCGCAGGGGCACCACCGGTACGCGGCCGGTCGGAGGGCAGCCCACAACGCGGGCGGTCGACTGCTCCGCGCGGGGTGCACACTCACAACAATACAGCTTTCCGCTGCTGCCGGTGGGCAACTACGACATCCGCGTCGAGATGCAAGGCTTCAAGACCGAAACCG
>JBBIMZ010000165.1:0-7670 GCA_037444135.1 Solibacteraceae bacterium | reverse complement strand
GTGCCGCAAGGTGGCCGTGATGGCTGAGGCTTTCCATGTGCCCACCATCCTGCACGGCACGATGGGACTGATGCTGGCCGGCTGGCTCCAGGCCACCCTCGCCATCGGCGCCGAGTGGCAGGAGGTGGCGCTCATCTGGCCCCCGCTGATGCCCGAAGAGCAATGGGCGCCGGGCCTGAAGGTGCTCAAGTCGCAAGAGATGTACCGGATCGAGGACGGTATGATCCTGGCCCCGGAGTATCCCGGCATCGGTCTGGACGTCGACGAAGAGGCGCTGAACAAGTACCGCGTCGGATGAGAGTGGGGCGGGCGTCGTACCACTCGCCGAATTCGTCCCCGCGCGTCAAGGTCGACTCATGCCCCACGCTGACGCCTGCTTGGGCGAAAACATAGGCGTTATCGAAATCGGCGAGGAGCCGCCGCGTCAGCGGAACGGTGAGAGCGCCTCCGAAGCCCGGCGCCTTGCCGAGCGCCCCCTCGTCGCTGCCCGCCCGGAACAGGCCGACGTGTCCGAAAACCTCCACGGGCCCCCGCTGGGCCCAAACGGCAGCCGCGCATACCAAAAGCCAGCCGGCGCGATGCCACATGGCTCACCGCCTCGATTGTAGTGGAGGTCCGCCCGGGGTCAGAAGCGGTAAGTCAACTCGAGGTAGGCGAACTGGGCGTTCGGCCGCGCCGGGTAGATCGCTGCGATCACGCTCTTGCCGCGCGCGTAACCGTAATAGCCGCTCAGCGTCACAGATCCGGTGGCGGCGACGTCGGCGCTGACGTCGTAAAGCGTGGCTAGGCCCCGGGCGCCTCGGCTCGGCCGGCCGGCGTAGCCGAAGCTCCACGGATTATAGGCGCCGCCGCCGGCATACCACAGATCCTGCCGCTCGCGCAGCCGCAGGCCGTGCATGTCGCTGCGGAGGGTCAGCTTCGCGTGGGGGCGCAGCACCAGCTCGCCGAAGTAGTCCTCGAGGTTCATCAGATTGAAGAAGGGGAAGCGGGCGTAGATGCGCGGCGTGGGAAGGATCTGGAAGAACGTGCCGTGCCGGCGATCGTTCGGGTCGGCGTCGCCGCTCGAGGCAAACAGGCCGCCGCGGAGCCAGGGCTTCAACCGCGCCGGCGCTTTGGGCTGCCAGCCGCCTTCCACGGCGACGGCCCAGCCGCGGTGATCGAGCCGGCCCCAGCGTCCGGTCTGGACGGCGCCCCAGACGAGCAGGTCTGCTGAGCCTGCCGGCGTCGGGAAGACGTGAACGTAGTGGCCCCCTAAGGTTCCGATCCGGACGTTTGCAGTATCGCCCGCGCGCACCGCTACGGGCCGGTTGTCGGTCTTGGCCAGGGGGCGCCAGTCCTGGTAGTAGATGGCCAGCAGGCGCAGCTCGCCGGCGCTCTTGCCCGCCGCGACCGGCTGGGTCCAGGAAGCATAGCCGAGCCCGGTGCGCGTCCAGCCCCAGCCGTCCGTTTGAAAGACGCCGCGCGTGGGGACGGCCCCGATGAGCGTCAGCCTGCCGGATCGCGCCTGGTAGCCGTAATGGAACCCGTCCAGGCTCCGGCCCACATGCACGAAGCCGAACGGGCCGATCAAGCGCTCGCGGATGCGCGTGTTCTTGAGAGCCGCCAGGGCGGGGTTTTTCGGCGTGACCTCGGCGCCGTCGGAAAACTCGAAGCGGCCGAGCTGGAGGGTGTGGCCGCGGGTTTCGGCGCCGTGGAAGGTGACCGAAACCTGCTTCGGGAAGATCATCGCGGCGTTGCGCCGGCGCGCGTTATCGACAAAGTAGTTGGCGCCGAGCCCCAGCAAGCCCTGCGGCGCAGGCGCGACGGCGTTGTCCGGCAGGCCCAGAAGGACCGGCGCGGCCAGCTCAATGTTCCAATCCAAGCCGGGGCGCTTCTGGCTCAGGCTCAGCCGGAGGATGCTGCCGCTGAAGGCATAGGAATTCTCCGCAGCGCCCTCGAACCAGTCCCACAACTCCAGACGGCTGCGAAGGCTGCCATGAACCGCGACGGGCGCCGGAGCGCCGCCGAGGGCGACCTCGGCCACCGCCGGCAGCAAGAGCAAGGCAATGGAGTGAATGCGCATGAATCCATCCGGCATTCTACTCGCCGGGCAGAGCGACGGATGTAACCGGAGTCACAAACCGGCGCCGGTCAGGGGCCCGTTCGGCTCACGGAAAGCGCGACGAACCTGTTTTCGCCCTCCGCCGCTTCGACCGCTTTACCCTGGCCGCGGCAGGTCTCCAGAGCCTCGAGGTCGTAGATCTCGCACGGCGGCTCGTCCCACCAGCTCACGAGGGTGTAGCGTCCCGGGGCCACGCCGCGGAAAACGAACAGGCCGTACTCGTTGGTCGACGTGATCTGGTAGCGGTGGACGCGGCCCCGGGCCGGATCCGGGATCAGCGCCACCGTGGCGCCGAGCGCCACTTTGGCCCGCCCGTCGGCCACCTCGCCGGAAATCGTCGCTCCGCGGGCGCTGAGCGTCAGCTCCATCGGAGGCAGCGCGCCGCTGTCGGCCGTGAACCCGGTCGCGAGCACGTCGAAGCCTCCGATGCGCGCGCTCTTCAGATAGAGCTCCGGCGGACCGTCGAGGACAAAGACGTCGTAGGTTTCCCCCGGCACGAACGCGACCGAGAAGCTTCCATCCTCGCGCACGGGCGCTGAGCTGACGGGCGTGGTGTCGCTGTGCGGTTCGAGCGAGACGCGCAGCCGGCTCAGGTCCACGTCGGTGGCGCCTTCGACGCGCACCGTTCCCGACAGGCGGGGATAGGGCCGGACGGTCAGCTCGACGTTGTCGATCGACTGGCCGGCGACGGTGAGCGGCATGCGTCCGGTGAGGCGTTCGCCCGCCTCGAAGGTGTCGGCCACGAGAACGTAGAAGCCGGGCGAGAGGCCCAGAATCTCGAAGCCGCCGCCGGGCGTCATGCGGATCGCCGCCGGCGCGTCGACCATTGCGTCTCCCGCCGGCGCATGCTGGCGGAGCCGCAGGTTGGCGCCCGAGACGGCGCGGCCGGTCAAGGCGCTCATGATGCGGCCGCGGACGCGCACCGTGCGCGCCTTGGCCAGGAAGATGCTGATGTTGTCCAGTTCGGAGCCCGGCCGCAACCGGAGCCGGACCGCTTCGAGCAGGCGCGGCGTCAACGGGTAATACGTCGTGACGAAGTTTTCCTCGGGGAGAGGGAGGCCGTCGGCGTCCAGCTTCACCTGCTCGCGCACGCCGGCGCCGGGATCCGGCGGCGAGTAGGCGGCGGCCACGTAATAGTTGCCCGGCGCCAGCCCGTAGACGCGATAGGCGCCCCGGTCGTCGGTAAAGGCCGTCGCGACCTTCTCGAACCCGTGGCGGCCGCGATAGAAATATTCCCGGTACAGCTCCACGGGAACTCCGACCGCCGGCTCGGCATCGGTGAACCGCACGGTTCCGGAGATCGCGCCCGCCGGGCGCAGCCGGATCACGATGCCTGTGAGGCGTTCCCCCGGCATCAGGGGAAACAGCAGCGGCAGGCGCGTGTTGGCGGTGTGGGCGAAGTACCCCGTCAGATACCCGGGCCGTTTGGCGATGAGAGAGTATCGGCCGGCGGGGACATCGCGGAACTCGAAGGCGCCGCTATCATCGCTGGTCGCGCCCAGCGCCGGCAGGTTGCTCTCGCCGGGCTGGAGAATCACCTGCACGCGCCGGAGCGGCCGGCCGGTGTCGAACTCGAGCACTTGACCGGAAATGCCGGCGGGCGCTTTCGGATCCGGCGGGTATTGCGCCTGCGCCGCCCAGATCAGCGCCGCCATGGCGGACCACCGCCGCCATTTCACAGCTCCCACAACAACAATGACGGCGGAGGCCGCCGGGCTGTGGAACAGGCTGGGGCGTCATTGAGCCCGGAACAGCGTCCAGGGTTGCGAGGGCAGGTCCCGCAGGAGCTCGCTCTGCCAGAGGAATTCCGGATGGCGCTGGAGATGTTCGGCTGCCCGAAAGTGGATGCCGCAGGCGTGGCCGGCGGCGGCCCAGAGGCTCATCGCCCCGGCCAGCACCGAATCGGTCACTTTGTTTTGCACTGCGCCGGCGGCGCCGAACGGGGGCTGCCAGGGCTGGACGCCCCGGGGCGACAAATCGACGTGGCCGCAGAGCGTGCGCTCGTTGGGATCCTCTTTGCGCGCGTAGGTGTCGTAATGATCAGCCAGGAAGCGCTTGGCGGCCTCGACGTCGATACGCCCCTGGTATTCCCGCATCAATTGCTCCCAGCGCGCGTGGCGGGCGTTGGCGCTGAGGCTCGGATCTTTCAGGTCGAACTCCGTTTCTTCGCGCGCCAGCTTCTCGTTGACCGGAAAATTCGATCCGACGAAGTAGCCGTCGTGCTTTCGCAGCAATGTGACGTTCTTCAGGCCCAGCTCGAGGCTGGCGATCTCGCCCGTCTTGCGATCGCCCACCAGCCAGTTGTTGGCGTAGCCGCCGTTGTTGCCCTCCTTCATGAGGCGGGCGAACTCGTCGATCGATGCGGCGTACTGCATCGCCTTGCGCGCCCGGACGAATTCGGGAATGCCGTTCGGATCGTAGCCGGAAAACTGGGAGATCGTGGTTTCGGTGATGAGAATGCCGGCGGCATTGAAACCGAAGTCGTCGGCGCTGTGGATCAGGCCGGGATAACCGTCCATGAGGATGCGATGGCCGCGGGCGGGCGCGATGTCGAAAAGGATCGTCCACCGCAGCCCGTCGAGGTAGGAAGTCCAGGCGTTGTGCGCCATCACGATCCGCCCGCCGGCGGTGGAGCTGCCCGTAGCGATGAAGGCGCTGCAAGACTGCTTTTGCGCGCCCGGCGCGGCCGGCTTTTCGCCGCGTTGCGCGTCGTAGTGCTTGGCGTAAGCGGCCCACTCGAGCCAGGCGTTCGCCGCCGCCACGTCCCAAACGTCGAGCTGGACGCCGCGAGCGCGCAGGCCTTCGGCGATGCCGAGCATCTCCTGGCGGTACTCCTCGTCGACGTGGGGCCAGTGGATCGTCTCGGCCGCCTGCCGGAAAAACTGCCAGTCCTTCTTGGTGTCGCGCGTGGTCTCGAGGATGATCACTTTGAAGCCGTCCTCGATCTCCGGCGCGAGCAGGTAGCCATGCTGGAAGCCGACTTCCGAGGGCTTCCCTTCCAGGTGAACGAAGGTCCAACCGTTCTGCGCCGGCTTCCGGAAGGCGCCCTTGAGCCGGGGGTCAGCCCGCGGGCCGCAGCCGAGCAGCGTCAGGCCGAGAAGGAGACTGGCGGTAGCGGATCGCACTCCGCTATTGTCGCGCAATCCGGGAAGCTACTTGTTCTGCTGAAAGCGCTTCTCGACTTCCGGCCAGTTGACGACGTTCCACCACGCCGCGACGTATTCGGCCCGCCGGTTCTGATACTTGAGGTAGTAGGCGTGCTCCCAGACGTCGAGGCCGAGAATCGGGACGTGCCCCTGCATCAGCGGCGAGTCCTGGTTGGCGGTCGAATAGACGTCCAGCTTGCCGTTGGCGAGCACCAGCCAGGCCAGCCGGAGCCGAAACGCGTCATCGCCGCCGTGCTGAACTTCTCCTTGAAGTTCTCGAAGCTGTTGAAGGTGCTGCGGATGGCTTCCGCCAGCGCCCCGGAGGGCTGTCCGCCGGCGTTGGGGCCCATGATGACCCAAAAGAGGCTGTGGTTGGCGTGGCCGCCGCCGTGGTTGCGCACCGCCGTCCGGATGGATTCGGGCACTTTGGCGCACTCGCCGGCGAGCAATTCTTCGATCGAGGCGCCGGCCAGCTCCGGCGCCGACTGGAGCGCCTTGTTGAGATTGTCGACATAAGCGCCGTGATGCTTGCCGTGATGGATCTCCATCGTCAGCTTGTCGATGTAGGGTTCCAGCGCATCGTGCGGGTACGGCAGGTTTGGCAGCGTAAAAGGCATCGTTTCCCTCCCTAAGTCTGATTCGATGATCGAGCCGGGCCCTCAGTTGCCAAGAAATCCGCCTGCCCGTTCGAAGGCGGCGGCCAAGCGGAACATGCCCGGCTCGTCGAAGTGCTTCGTCAAGATCTGCATGCCTACGGGCAGGCCAGCCTCGGTCCGGCCGCAGGGTACGCTCATGCACGGGATGCCGGCCAGATCGCCGGTGATCGTGAAAATGTCCGAAAGGTACATCTCGAGCGGATCGTCGATCTTCTCGCCGAGGCGGAAGGCGGGGAAGGGCGACACCGGCGTGACAATGGCGTCCACCTGGGAGAAAGCGTTTTCGAAGTCGCGCGCGATCAGGGTGCGGACTTTCTGAGCTTTCAAGTAGTAAGCGTCGTAGTAGCCGGCGCTGAGCACGTAGGTGCCCAGCATGATCCGGCGCTTGCATTCGGCCCCGAAGCCCTCGCCGCGCGTTTCGCGGTACATGTCGATGAGCGGCTCGGCCGAGGCGGCGCGGCGGGTGTAGCGGACGCCGTCGTAGCGCGCCAGATTCGAGCTGGCTTCGGCCGTGCAGATGATGTAGTAGCAGGCGATGGCGTACTCGGTCGCCGGCAGGCTGATCTCGCGGATCCGGCACCCCAGGCGCGCCAGCAGCTCGACGCCGCGGTGCACCAGATCGCCGGTCTCGCTCGTCAGGCTCTTGAAATACTCCTTCGGCAAGCCGATGCGCACGCCCTCGACCGGTCCGTCCATCGCCGCCCCGTAGTCCGGCACCGGGGCGAACGCCGAAGTCGCATCGAGCGGATCGCGGCCGGCGATCACCTGCAACAGCAACGCCGCATCGCGCACGGTGCGGGCCAGCGGGCCGATGTGATCGAGCGAGCTGGCGAACGCCGTCAAACCATAGCGCGACACCCGGCCGTAGGTGGGCGTCACGCCGACCACGCCGCAGAAGGAGGCCGGCTGGCGGATCGAACCGCCGGTGTCGGAACCGAGCGCCGCCACCGCCGTTCCCTGCGCTACGGCCGCCGCCGAGCCGCCGCTCGAGCCGCCCGGTACCCGCTCCGGATCCACCGGGTTGCGCACGGGGCCGAAGGCGGAATTCTCGTTGGAGGAGCCCATCGCGAATTCGTCGCAGTTGGTCTTGCCGAGCAGCACCGCGCCCGCCGCTTCCATCCGGACGACGGCCGTGGCGTCATAGGGCGGGACGTAGTGCGCCAGCAGGCGGGAGCCGCACGTGGTGCGCACTCCTTTGGTCAAGATCACGTCCTTGACGGCCACCGGCACGCCCGCCAGCGGACCGGGATCTTCCCCCCGCGCGAGCCTCTCATCGACGCGCGCCGCGGCCGCCAGCGCCCGCTCCGGGCAAAAGTGCAGGTACGCGTTCGTCTTCGGGTTTTCGGCCTCGGCGAAGCGCAGCGCCTCCCGCGCCAGCTCTACAGCGCTGTAGCGCCGCGCCGTAAGATCGCTCCGGATCTGCCAGATCGTCAGCGTGGGGATCTGCATGGCGGCTTCGGCTCAGCGCTCGATCACGCGCGGCACCTTGAAGTAGCCGGCGCCCGCTAGCGGCGCGTTGGCCAGCGCCGCGTCGGCGCCCAGCGGCTCGCGCTCGACGTCCTCGCGCAGCGTGGCCGTCTCTTCGGCGTCGTAGAGCACCTGGGCCATCGGTTCGACACCGGTCGTGTCGAGCTCGTTGAGTTTGTCCATGTAGAGGAGGATCTGGTCGAGCTCGCGCGTGTAGCGGCGCAGCTCCTCCTCGGTCAGCTTCAGATGGGCCAGACCGGCGACGTAGCGGACCTCGTCTTCGGTGATCTTCACGCGGTC
>JBBIMZ010000164.1:1193-7673 GCA_037444135.1 Solibacteraceae bacterium | reverse complement strand
CAACAGCAGGCTGCACACGCGCAGTCACTCGCACTCCATCTAGTAGCGGACTACGTCGGGATACGGAAAATGCAAGTGCGTATCGCCGGGGAACCAACCTTTGGCTTCAAGATTTTCGAAGCGGCGCAGCGGTAGGGTGAGGCTCGAGGGCCCTTCGAGGGTGACCGTGACGGGGAGGCGGAGGGGCTCGTATTCCAGGCCCTTGCCGGCCGCGAACGTATAATCGCCGGGCGGCAAATCGATCAGCGCGCCGTCGTAGACGAGAGCCCAGAGCTGGCGGGGCGTGGTTTTGTCGTCGCCGAGGATGAGATCGCCGGCCGAGCGCCGCGAAAGATCGATCAGCGGGAGATGGCCGAGGGGCGCATGATAGCGCCCGGCGGCGTCGGTGACGCGCAGGCGCAGGCCCGTGGGGCGGCCGTCCTCGTCGCCGATGGCGAGCCGGATGCGCACGTGGTTCGGAAAGGGCCGGCGCGTGGGCAGATCGGCCAGCACCAGAAGCGTAAAGAAGGCGCCGGCGGCAAGCAGACGGCGGGCGGCGGGGCGCATCGCTCGAGTGAGTATATCAAGCCGGAGCGAAGGTAGAATGAAGGCAGGGCGATGTGCCGGATTCTGGCCACGCTGGTGTTGCTGGCGCTGCCGCTAGCGGGGGCGACCGTCCGCCTGTACCTCAAGGACGGCAACTTCCATGTTGTGCGCGAGTACGAAATCAAGGGCGACCGCGTCCGCTACTACAGCCTCGAGCGGAGCGAATGGGAGGAAGTGCCGCTCGAGCTGGTCGACTTGGACAGGACGGCGGCCGAACTGCGCGCCCGCGACGAGGAGCGCAAGCAGGAGCTGGAGTGGCTAAGCGGCGAGGAGGAGGCCGAGCGGGTCGAGCGCCGGGAGGCGGCTCGCGTGCCGGCCGGCCGCGGCGTCTACCTGGTCGAGGAGGACCGGTTCCGGCCGCTGGCGCAGGCGGAACTCGAGGTGATCTCGAGCAAGAAGCGCACGGTCCTGAAAGTGATCACCCCGATACCGGTCGTGGCGGGCAAGGCGACCGTCGTGATCAAGGGCGAGCGCTCGGCGACCGTCGTCACCGACCCGATGCCCCAGTTCTACTTCCGGCTGGGGCGCCTGCAACGCTTCGCCCTGCTGCGGCTGAAGCCTCGCAAGGATCTGCGGGAGGTCGAGCGCTGGGCGGTGGCGCCGGTGACGGGTGAGATCTTCGAGGAGCACGACGAGGTCGAGATCTTCCGGCGCGAGATGGGTGACGGCCTCTACAAACTCTGGCCGAAGGCGCCCCTTGAGCCCGGCGAGTACGCGGTGGCGGAATTCTCGCCCGGCGAAGGCAACATCGAACTCTGGGACTTCAGCGTGCGGCCCGGCAAGTGAAACGGCGGCGAGGGCCGAACGGGTAGAATCGACCAAGATGCTCAAACCGGTTCTTCTCGGAGTTTGCGCCTGCGCGGCGGTGGCGCTGGCGCTGGCGGCGAAATCGTCGGAGAAGGCGTTTCCTTACGCCTACGACCAGTACGATCTGGCGAACGGCTTGCGGCTGATCACCGTGCCGACGGACTTTCCCAACGTCGTCGCGGTGCATATCGTCGTTCACGTCGGTTCGCGCAACGAGGTCGAGCCGGGCAAGAGCGGCTTTGCCCATTTTTTCGAACACATGATGTTCCGCGGCACGAAGCGCTTTCCCAAGGAGAAGTACGAGGCGGTGCTGCGCGAGGCCGGCGCGGCGTCCAACGCCTACACGGCCGACGACCGGACCGTGTACCATACCACGTTTTCCAAAGAAGATCTGGAAACGATTCTCGAGATGGAGGCCGACCGTTTCCAGAACCTCGACTATAGCCCCGAGGCGTTCCGCACCGAAGCGCTGGCGGTGCTCGGCGAGTACAACAAGAACGCGGCTTCGCCGATGATGAAGTTGCACGAGCGGCTGCGCGAGACCGCCTTCGACCGCCACACCTACCGCCACACGACGATGGGTTTCCTCAAAGACATTCAGGACATGCCCAACCAGTACGCCTACAGCCGGCAGTTCTTCGACCGCTACTACCGACCCGAATATACGACGATCATCGTGGCCGGCGACGTCCGGCCTGAGGAGGTGCGGCGGCTGGTGGAGAAGCACTGGGGCGGCTGGAAGCGCGGCGCTTACGAGGCGAAGATCCCGGCCGAGCCGCCGCAGCGGGCGCCGCGCAGCGCGCACGTGGAATGGCATTCGCCCACGCTGCCCTGGGTCTGGGTGGCGTACAAAGGACCGGCCTATTCGGACACCGAGCGTGATCAGGTGGCGCTCGACCTGATCAGCTTCCTGGGATTTTCGGAGAGTTCTCCGCTCTACAAGAAGCTGGTGCTCGAAGAGCAGAGCGTCGACGTGCTCGAAGCGTCGAACCCGGACCAAATCGATCCGTACCTGTTCACCGTGATGGCGCGCGTCAAGAAGGTCGAGGACGTCCCGCGGATCCGCGACGAAATCCTGGCGACCTTGGCGGCCTTTCGCGAGACGCCGGTGGCGCCGGAGCGGCTCGAGGCGGTCAAGAATCATCTGCGCTACGAGTTCGCGCTGCGGCTGGACAACAGCGCGGCGATCGCCGATACGCTGGCGCACTATGTGAGCCTGCGCCGGACGCCGGAGACCGTCAATCGCGTCTACGACCTCTACCGGCAGGTGACCGCCCGGGACGTGCAGGAGATCGCCCGCAAGTATTTCGTCGACAGTGGCCGGACGATTGTGACGCTGAGCGCCGGGAGGCCGCAATGAGAGCGGCGATGTGGTTGCCGGCGGCCTTGCTGCTTGCCGGCTGTTCGCGTGAAGGGGAGCGTATGCGGGTGGTGGAAATCCCGGGCGCCTCGCCGCTGGTGACCTTCCGGATCGTCTTTCTCACCGGAGCGGCCTCGGACCCGGAGGGCCGGGAGGGCCTGGCGAATCTCACGGCGGCGATGCTGGCGCAGGGCGGCACGCGCCGGATGAGTTACCAGCAGATCCTGGACGCCATGTTCCCGATGGCGACCACGGTCAACAGCCAGGTCGCCAAGGAGATGACCACGTTTTCGGCGGTGACGCATGTCGACAACCTGGAGCGGTTTTACACCCTGTTTCGCGAGATGCTGCTCGAGCCGGGCTGGCGCGAGGAGGATCTGAAACGGTTGCGCGACCAGACGGTGAACTTCCTGCGCGTCACCCTGCGAGGCAACAACGAGGAGGAGCTGGCCAAGGAAGTCCTCTACAACGAGATCTATCGGGGCCACCCGTACGGGCACCACAACGCGGGCACGGTGGCGGCCCTCGAGCGCATCACTACGGAGGATCTGAAGCGGTTCTACGCGGGCCACTACACGCAGTCGCGGCTCATCCTGGGGATTGCGGGCGGATATCCGAAGGAGTTTGCCGAGCGCCTCAAGCGCGACTTCAGCCGCCTGCCGGCGGGCGAACCCGCCCGCGCCGACCGGCCGGCGCCGCAGCCGGTTCAGGGCATCCAGGTGCGGCTCATCGAGAAGCAGACGCGCTCGGTGGCTTACTCGATCGGCTTCCCGATTCAGGTCAAACGCGGCGATCCCGACTACCTGCCGCTGCTCGTCATGCAGGCCTACTTCGGGCAGCATCGCACCAGCGGCGGCCGCCTGTTCCGCCGCATGCGGGCCGAGCGGGGCCTCAACTACGGCGACTACGCCTACATCGAGTACTTCCCGCGTGGCATGTTTCGCTTCGAGCCGGATCCGAATCTGGCGCGGCCGCAGCAAATCTTCCAGATCTGGATCCGCCCGGTCGAGCCCGAGACGGCGCATTTCGCCCTGCGGCTGGCTTTCTACGAGCTGGACAAGCTGATCCGCGAGGGGATCCCGCCGGCCGAGTTCGACCAAGCGCGGCGGTATCTGACCAAGTACGTCAACCTGCTGATCAAGACCAAAGACGCCGAACTCGGCTACGCGATCGACAGCCTGTACTACGGCACGCCCGAGTACACGCGCTACGTGCGCGAGGGGCTGGAGAAGCTGACGGTCGAGCAAGTGAACGCGGCGATCCGGCGCCATCTGCGCACGCGCGATCTGTACGTGGTGGCGGTCACCGCCAAAGCGGGGGAGCTTGCCGGGCGGCTCCTCTCGGATGCCCCGTCTCCGATGCGCTATAACGCGCCGAAGCCCCCGGAGATCCTCGAAGAGGACAAGATCGTCGCCGCCTGGAAGCTGGGCCTGGCGCCGGAATGGGTTCAGGTGATCCCGGTCGAACAGGTCTTCGAGAAGTGAGGGTCAATCGGCGGCCGGAGAACGCCGCCGTGCGGGCGCCGGGCGCTTCTCGAGGCTCTCCAGCAGCTTTTCGAATTCCGCCTCGGGGATCACGAGCGAGATCTTGACGCGGTTGCCTTCGGCGGCCGGCTCCAGGCGGCGCGCATATTCGCCGATGCGCGCCTGCGCTTCGCTGTTGCCGTGAAACTGCGCCAGGCTCGCCAGAAACCGGATCACGTCGGCGAAGGCGGCCGCGTCCTTTTCGGTCTTCAAGACCGATTCGCCGGCGATGGTGACGTCGGCGCCGAACTTGATGCCGCCGCTCATCTGCTGGATGGCGCGGATCAGGTCCCCCTGCATCGAGGAGCGGACGGTGTCTTGAGAAATCCGTCCGGCCAGCTCCGCCGGCGAAGTGCTGGTCACCATCCAGGCGTCGTAGCGCAGGGCGGCTTCCGCCACCCGAGCGGCCGTCTCCGGTTCGAGCGCGCCGCCATCGCGCCAGCGGTCGATCGCCGCCTTGACGCTCGCCAGCTCCCCTGCCACGGCCAGCGTGCTGTCGAGGAAAGCCACGCCGCCGGGCTTGTGGCCGCGTCCGGGCAGGATCGTGGCCCCGCGGTAGGAGTCCACAGCAGCCTGGCGCGCCTGGGCGGCCGCCAGGATGCGCGGAACGTCGAAGCGTCCCCGCACGCCGACGACGCCGCCTTTGCCCGGGCCCTGAGTCGCACCGACGATTTCGGTGACGTCGCGCCGGGGATCGAAGCCCGTCAGCAGAATTAACTCTTGAAGATCGGCATCCTCCTTTTCGGCTCGCGCCAGCAGGTACCGGCCGAAGGGCGACAAGCGGGCCTGCTCGACCTGAATGCCGAAAATCACGGGCGCTTCCGGCGGCAGCAAGCTCAGCAATGTGGCGTCAGCGGCTGCCGCCAGCGAGGCGGCCGTGACACAGGCGGCAAAGCCCAGGATCTTCGGCGTGCGCATCTTCATCTCCTGTCGTCGTATACGCAGTGGCGGCGGCGGAAAGTTCCGCTCACCTGACCGGAGTCTGCTCGACAATTTCAATCCCGAAGCCCTCCAGGGCCACGATCTTGCGCGGATGGTTGGTCAGGAGCCGGATCTTGCGGAGACCGAGATCGGAGAGGATCTGCGCTCCGATGCCGCTTTCGTACTGGAGCAGGCGCTGGCCGTCCGGCGTGGTGTAGTGCATGAAACTGCGGCCGTGCGAGGCCAGTTCCGGCAGCCGGTCCGGCTCGGCGTCCCGCTTGACGATGCGGACGCCGGGGCCGCTCTGGTGCAAGTAGACGAGCACGCCGGCGCCTTCGGCGGCGATGCGCCGCAGCGACGCCTCGATCATGGCGCGGCACTCGCAGTCGAGCGAGGAGAAGACGTCGCCGAGCACGCAGTGCGTGTGCATGCGCACGAGCACCGAGTCGCGCGAGGCGATGTCGCCGAGCACCAGGGCCATGTGGGTTTCGCTGTCGATGGTGCTCGAGTAAGCGATCGTGCGGAATTCGCCGAACGGCGTGCGCAGACGTCCTTCGGCCTTGCGCCGGTCGAAGCGCTCGTGTTGCAGCCGGTAGCGGATCAGATCCGCCACCGATATCAGCTTGAGGTTGTGGCGGGCGCAGAACTGCTCGAGCTCGGCGACGCGCGCCATCGTGCCGTCGTCGTTCATGATCTCGCAGATGACGCCGCCCGGCGCCAGGCCCGCCAGGCGCGCCAGGTCGACAGCCGCTTCGGTCTGGCCCGCGCGCACGAGGACGCCTCCGGCGCGCGCCCGGAGCGGGAAGACGTGACCCGGACGGGCCAGATCGTGCGGGCGGGTGTTGGGATCCATCGCCACGCGGATCGTGCGTGCGCGGTCGGCCGCCGAGATCCCCGTGGTAATGCCCTCCCTGGCGTCGATCGCCTCGCAGAACGCCGTGCCGAAGCGTGACGTGTTGTTCGGCGACATCAGCGGCAGTTGAAGCTCGTCGCAGCGCTCCTCGCTCAATGCGAGGCAGATCAAGCCGCGCCCGTACTTGGCCATGAAATTGATCGCCTCCGGCGTGACCTTCTCCGCGGCGATCGTCAGATCCCCCTCGTTCTCGCGGTCCTCGTCGTCGACGACGACGACCATCTTGCCGGCGCGGATATCCTCGATGGCCTCGGGAATACTGGCGAACGGCATAGCGAGTCATCTTCATCTTAGCGCCCCGGCTCAACGCCAGACCTTCCAGGCGAGCAGAGCCGCGGCGGCGAAAAAAGCGGCCAGGGCCTGGTATTCGC
>JBBIMZ010000164.1:0-1183 GCA_037444135.1 Solibacteraceae bacterium | reverse complement strand
GGAGATACAGGTCGAAGCGAAAGCGGCCGGGCGGAACGGAACGCGATCGCGGCAGGAGCAACGGCACGCGGGCGGCGTAGGCGTCGTAGTCCGGAAAGAGTTTCCTGAGATGCTGTTCCTCCTGCTCGATCACCGGCAGGTAGACAAGGAAGAAAACCGCGGCGACGAGCCCGGCGAGCCAGGCGCGGCGGGCGGCCAGAAGGAGGCCGGCGGCGGCGACGAGCGTGCCGGCATAGAGGGGATTGCGAATCACGGCATACGGGCCGGTGGTGGCCAGCCGCTCGTTCTTGGCCAGGTGGCCGGCGGCCCAGGCGCGGATCAGGAGCCCGAGGGCGCCCAGAGGCAGGCCCGCGGCCAGCGAAGCCGGGGTCGGATCGGCCAGCCAGGCCCACAGGGCCGCCAGCAGGAAGCCGGCGGGCACGCGGAGGCGCGCTGCCTGATCGGCGTAAGGCTTCGGGAACCAGTACCGACGCATCAAGCGCCGCCGCGCGCCAGCGGCATCGCCAGGCGCGCCTTCAGGTGTTCGAAGACCGCTTCAGGCCGGATCGCGGCCATGCTCTCGTCGGTGCGGTTGCGCCGCTTGTAGCTGGTGCGGGCCGAGGGCATGCGTAGCACGGTGAGGGTTCCTCCGTGAGGGCCGTTCCGGGCCGGATCCGTCGGCCCGAAAATCGCGACACCCGGCTTGCCCAGCGCCGCCGCCAGGTGCATCGGGCCGCTGTCGATGCCGACGACGGCGGTGGCGCGGCGCGTGGCGTAAACCAGTCCGTCCAAGCCGGAGGCGTGCACGAGGACTCCGGGCAGGTGGCCGAAGGCGTCCACCTGGTCCGGCGGACCGTCGAGCACGAGCGGCCAGCCGAGCTCGCTTCGCAGAAGGCGCGCCAGCTCGGCATAGTAGGCCAGGGGCCAGCGCTTGGCCGCCCAACCGCCGAGCGGCGAGGCCAGCACGAACTCCCCCTCGGGAAGCGCGGCTTCAGGCGCGCCGGGAGGCAACGGGAAGGCGATCAGGCGCCGCGTGGCCCCGGCGGCGCCGGCCAGTTCGAGGTTGCGGTCGACGATGTGGGCCGAGCACGCCCGGGTCCGGTGCGAGTAGACGAGGGCGGCCAAGCGCTCCCGGACTTGAGACTGGTGGAAGCCGAAGATGCGCTCGGGCCGCGCCAGCGCCGCCAGCAGCGCGCTCTTGATC
>JBBIMZ010000163.1:0-7696 GCA_037444135.1 Solibacteraceae bacterium | reverse complement strand
CACCGTGAGCGTGGCGCTTTTGCTCACCCCGCCCGCCGAGGCGGTGATCCTGACCGAGGTCCGCGTCGCGACCGGATACGTCCGGACCGTGAAGTTGACCCAACTGGAGCCTGCGGGCACCGTGATGCTCGCCGGCACGGACGCTACGGAAGGCGCCGAGCTTTTCAGGGTCACCATGACGTCCCGCGCGGCGTAGCCGGTCAACGCGACGTTCGCGGCGCCGAGCGTCGCGCCGCCGACGACCGACGAAACACCCAGCGCGATCAACGACAGCTTCGGCGGCACGATCTTGAGCGCCGCCGACGCCGTGGTCCCGTTTCTCGCGGCGCTGATCGTCACGCTCCTGGCCGCGGAGACGTCGCCGTTGACGGCGATCGGGAACGCCGCCTCCGTCGAGTCGGCAGGAACGAGAACCGAAACCGGCACGCTCGCCCGGCTGGGATCCGAACTCGTCAAGGTGATCGTGGCGCCGCCCGCCGGCGCCGGGGAGGGCAAGAAGATGCGGTTCGCCGTCGTCGTCAGCGATCCGATGACGGTGCTGGGCGACAGCGCGACGGTGAGCTGGCCGGCGCCGGGCGGATTCAACTCCATGTTGGCCGACAGCTGCGCCGTCATGCAGCTCGGGAAGCACTCGAGCTCCTGAAAATCCGTCGGCACGGACTGGCTCCAGACAGCCGGACCCGTCTGCCGCTGATAGTGCAGATGATCGCCGCACTTGCGGTATCCGGTCGGACTGTTGGCGCTGCCGGAGTGACCCTGGACCGCCAGAAATTCGCCTTGCCGCACGATTTGGTTCGGCGCGACCTGTACGCTGCCGGACTTGAGGTGCGCATAGAGCGAGTAAGTCCCGTCGGGATGCGCCAGCACGACATAGTTGCCCGCGCCGTCGTTCGACGAACAGTTCGTCGAGTAATCGTCCCAGCCGACGATGCAGCTTGGACGGGCGCTGTTACAGGTCACGTTGTTGGCCGTCGCCACGACCGTGCCGTCAGCCACCGCCAGCATGTGCTGGTTGCCTTGGCCCTCTTCGCTCGTTTGCTGGAAGTCCAGGCCGTAGCCCAGCTTGTTCTTGTGAGCGACGACCAGACAATCCCGGCCGTCGCAGGCCCCGCTGCGGTAAGACAGCCCGCCCTGCACCAGATAGGCCGTCCCCTGATACGGCAGCAGGTAAACGCCGGAGAAGGAGGCCGCCTGCGACGTCTCCGGCGAGGAACCGGCGGCATAGACATATTCGACGGCGCCGGCCTCGAACCGGCGCAGTACGACACCGTCCTCGGTACGGGCATAGAGCTCGCCGGCGCCCAGCGGCTCCCACGCCCTCCCGTCACGCCGCAGGCGGTGCGTCACCAGACGGTTGTTCTCGAGCACCGTCGCATACAGCTCGCCGCCGCTTCGCGCTACGCGCCGGACCCGGCCGCCGAGGGTCGCCAGCCGGTTCGCGATCTCCGCGGATTCGCCGCCCGCACCGGACAGGCCCGCCGCCGTAGGCGCCGCCTGGCCCGGAAAACTTCGCATCGCTCCGCCCCCCGAAACGGCGTATTCGTGCACCACGTACTCGTAAGTCCGATCATGGAAGCTTTCAGCCGCCTGGGGAACTACGGAGGCAAAGTAGAGGCGCCGCCCGTCCTCAGACCACTCCAGATACTCCGGATCCACGGCGCCCGAGAAGATCGGGCGGCTCCTGCCGGATGCCACATCAACGATGCTCACCTCGAACCGGGTCGCGCTCTCCAGCGAGATCACCGCGGCTTCCAAACTCACCGGCGACCACGCCGCGTAGTGAACCGAACCCGTCGCGATCCGCTTCTCCAGGCCGAGCGCCAGATCCCAGCAGTGCAGGGAAAAGCTGGGGAAACGGCCCTGGGACTTCAGATACAGGAAGTACCGCGAATCATGCGAGAAGCCGAACGGTTTGAAAACTTCCGGCAAGAACGGGGCGCTCCAGACGCCCGCCGGGGGATTGAACAGGTAGGACTCGCCTTCAGCCGCGACCACGAAACTGTGGCGAGACGAGATCGCGCCGGGCGGGAGCTTCGCAAGCCTGGCGGCTGCCAGATTCGCCCGAGGCTCTGGAGTAGCGGTTTGCGAAGGGACCGGAGCGGCGCCGGGGCCGAATAATAACATCACCGGGAGCAACCACTGACGGGACCGAAAACGAAGAGGCATAGGTCGTCGCTTCCTTCGGCTGGTGCCGCGGGATCTGGCACTCCCGCGCTTTCAGTTTATGACGGAGGCGACCGCCGACACAATTCCCCTCGCGCGGAGCCGGGCCTATTCGACCGGGGAGCGGCTTAACGATAGAACGGCTGGCGAGCCGCCGGCCGCGGGCCGTAGTGGGGTTCGGGCCGATCCCTCTCCAGGGCGCCCAGATCGGGGCCGCGGCCAGTGTAATCGTCGTTGACCGTAGGCAGGTGCACGCCCGCATCTACGGCTTTGCCGCCGGCGCGCAGCCGGAAGTTCAGGTCCGCGGCGTGGTAGACGGCGTGACGCCGCCCTCCGTCCGGCGGCTGAAGGTTCTCGAAGACGTCGTAATCCACCTCGAAGCCGTGCGCCTCTTGGCCTGTGGCGGCCCGGAACTCCTCGAGCGTCGCGAAACTTTTCCAGTCCCCCGGCTTCGGTTCGTATTCCCGGGCCAGCGGCGAGGAGGGCGCCAGCCAAAGATACTGTCGCGGAGCTCCTCGATTGGGCCGATAGCCGTTGTAATCGTAAGTCGAGTAAGCGGTCGCGTTGGCGAACGTGGCGATCCCGCGGCCCGGAGCATCGCTACCCAGAAACAGGTTATTCCGAAAATGCGCGTTCGAGTGCGGGTCGCGGATCACGTGCTCGGAGATCACCGTGTTGTGATACACCAGCAGACCCGCGGGTTTGGCCGAAAACTTGAACGCGACGCCGCTGGCGACATGGTACAGAACGTTCCGGATAAAATACACCGGACCGCCGAAGATCGGCTGCGCGCTGAGGCCGCCGTGCGCGGCGTTGACCCCGCGGTTGCGCATTACGCGGATGTTGTGTACGCCGCCGTCGGTTTCGATGAAGTCGTCGCCGGCCATGTGGATGTCGTTATTGTAAAAGTCGATCGCGACGGCGCGGCGCTCCGGATCCGCTTCCGGAGTTCCGTAGGTGGAGATGCAGATGCCGTCGTGAAAGTAAGCGATCGCATTGTGGCAGACCACATGCCCGGACCCGTACACTTTGACGGCGTAGTAACTGCGGAGCGGATGCGGCCCGTAAATGCCCGGATTGCTCCACCCGATCAGGCGGAAGCGGTCGTCCCGGCCGAGGAAGACGTTATCGGCGATATAGAAGTCTTTCGAGCCGGCATATTCGGTCGTGACGCCGATGCCGACGTCCTCGAGGCGGCACCGGCGAATCGTGAGCCCCTTCGCGCCCAACACCTCCTTCTGCCCGGCGAAAAAGGCCACGTCGGTGTTGCGAATCGTCAGGCCTTCGAAGATGTGATGCTCGGTCGCCATCACGTCGAAGAGCCGGTGGTTCCCGTTGCCGTCGAAGATCACCTCGCCGTCGCCGGCCGCGCGAATGGTGATCGGCTGCTCGGGCGTGCCCTTGAGCGTCAGCAGGTAAGTGCCGTCGAAGGGAGTCATCAGCGGGTCGACGTAGTCGAGCCGGTTGGCCTTGTAAAGGCCGGCGTGCACCAGAATCGTATCTCCGGGCCGGGCTTTGCGTTCCCAGACGACGTTCCAGTCGCCCAGCCCGGCGCCGTAGTAGGCCTGGAGCAGCCCCGTGAAGGCCGGCTCCAGCCGCTCGCCTTTCCAGTCCGGCGGGTACACATGCAGAATGCGGCCGCCGGCGGCCGGCTGCGGCTCGCGGCGGGTCCGAACCCGGACGCTCTGCGCGGCCTGGCCGGCGACGCCGTCCGGATCCCGCATCGTGAACCGACACTCGTACTCGGTGTCTGGCTCCAGGTCGAGGATGCTGCCGGCGAAGCGGTCCGGAACGGTGTAGTCGAGGTGTTCCCTGGCGCGGAAGACGCGCTCGCCGCCGAGGCGCAGCAGCGGGAGCGCCTCCCGCCACTCGGCCTCGCCGGCGCGGCGGTAGCGCACCTCGACGCCGGCGTTGCGGTTGGCGTCGCCGGTGATCTCCCATTCGAAACCGAGGTTGATCAGCGTGGGAGGCTCCACCAGAAACCGCCCCGCGCGCACGGCGTCCTGGGCGCGGCCGGCGGCGGTGAAGACGAGTAAGGCTGCAACGATCGGGACGCGCATGACAGTACCATCATAGGCGGCTCAGGCCGGCCCGGCTCGCCGCGCCGGCGCGCGGCCGGGAAGCGGAGCAAGAGCGCGATAGAATGCTAGGGCGATGGCACGCATCCTCTGCGCAGTGGCTCTCCTCTGGCTTTCCAGCGGCTGGGGCTGCCGCCGCCCGCCGGCGCCGGCCGAACTCCCCGAGACCGGCGGCGAAGTCTCCGTCCGCCCTTCCTGGATCCGGCGCGAACCGCTGATCATCGCCGGCAATTGGGACAGCATGCCCATCTTCCGGCGACGCGCCGGCGGCAACACGACCTGGCAAGAGGAGGATTACGCCCGCGAGCACACCGAAGAGACGGTCCGCAAGCTCAAGGAGCTCGGCGTGACGATGGCGATCATCCACTTCTACAAGGGCTTCGGGTTGGCCGCCGAGAAGCGGCACATGGAGGATGCGCGCCGGCTGGCGGCGCTGCTCAAAAAGCACGGCCTGCGCGTCGGCGTCTACGTCGGCAGCACGGTCGCTTACGAAACTTTCCTGGCCGAGCGGCCGGAGGCCGAAGAGTGGTTCGTGCCGCCGTACCTCGGGCGGCCGGTGGTCTACGGCGGGCAGACCTTCCGCAAGCGCGTCTATTTCATGCACCCGGGCTACCGCGGCTACATGCGCGAGGTCGTGCGCATCGCGGTCCAGGACTTCCAGGCCGACCTGGTCAACATCGAAAACACCAGCCTGCAGGCCCAGGCGCCGGTCTTCTTCCACCCGCAAGCCATCGAGGATTTTCGCGCGTTCCTGCGGCGCAAGTATTCGCGGGAGACGCTCGAGAAGCGGTTCGGCTTCGCCGAGGTGCGCTTCATCGAGCCGCCCGCCGACGATCGCCCGCGGAGCACCATCGACGATCCGCTCTGGCAGGAATGGGCCGACTTCCGCTGCGAACAACTGGCGGCCTACTACGGCGAGATGGCGCGTTACATCCGGCGGTTGAATCCCGAAACGGCCGTCGAATCGAACCCGCACAGTGGGATCTCAGGGCGCAACACGGTCTGGGAGCAAGGCGTCGACTATCCGCGCCTGCTCGCCCACACCGACGTCGTCTGGACCGAGGAGGGCAACCGGGCCGGCGTGACGCCCGAAGGCATCCTGGTCTCGAAGATCCGCACCTACAAGATGGCGGCCGCGCTCGGCAACAGCATCTTCACCTACACCGGTGGCGCCGGCGGCGCGCCGCTTCAAATGGCCGAGGCGATGGCCTTCAACCGGCAGAACCTGGGCATGGTCGGCGGCGTCCTCGCCGGCTACGAGGCCTCGGAGCTCGAGCGGCGCTACATCGCTTTCTACTAGAAGAACTTCGATTACTATCGGGACGTCGCAAGCGGCGCCGACGTGGCTGTGCTGCACTCCTACGCCAGCCTCGCCTATAACAACGACGGGCCGTGGCAGAGCACGATGCTCGCCGAGCAGGCCCTCATCCAGGCCAAAGTGCCCTTCGACATCGTTTTCGATCACCAGCTCCAGGATCTGGCGCGCTACCGGGTGCTGGTGCTGGCCGACCAGGAGTGCCTCTCCGACGAACAGAACCGGCGGATCGAGGCGTTCGTCCGCGCGGGCGGCGGGTTGGTCGCCACCGGCCAGACGTCTCTGTACACCGAATGGCGCCAGCGGCGGCGCGAACCCGGACTGAAAGCTCTGTTCGGGCAAGGCGGCCGGCCGGTGCGGCGCGAGGAAAGCAAAGGACGCGTGGCCTACCTTCCCGCGCTCGAACCGGCGATCGAGAAACCCCCGGCGGCCGCCATGACCAGCCAGTACTGGAAGCTTCCGCGGAACTGGGAGGGTTTCGTCGACGCGGTCCGCTGGGCGGCCCGGGGCGATCTGCCGCTCGAGGTCAAGGGGCCGCTGACGGTGGCGGCCGAACTCCTCGACCAGCAGGCCGCGGGACGGCGTCTGGTGCACCTGCTCAACTATGACGCCGCCCGGCGCGCCGAGGCGGGCCGGATCGAGATCAGCGTGCGGCTGCCCGAAGGCAAGTCGGTCGGCCAGGCCCTGCTGCTCTCGCCCGATGAGAAAGGCCCCCGGCCGTTGGCCTGCGCCGTCCGAAAGGGGCGGGCCGCCTGTGTGATTCCGGGCCTGAAAACGTATGGTGTCGCGGTGCTGGCGTGGCGCTAGTTTCGACGGATCGGCCGTGCGGCACGTCATAGACAATATGAAGCACCTGCCGGCGCTGCTGGGCCTGGCGGCAGTCGCCACCGCTGCCGAGTACGCAGTCCTCCAAAACGGCTTCGTGAACCGCGCCGACCGCCACGAGATCAAAGGCGAACTCCTGCGCCTGTATACGAGCGGGGGAACGATCGAGATTCCCGCCCGCAGCGTCCTCCGGTTCGAGGCCGGCGAACCAGCGCCCGGCCCCGCCAGCCATCCGGCGGCGCCCCCGGAAGCTTCTCCGACACAGGCGCCTGCCGATCCGAAAGAGCTGGTGGAGCAGGCGGCGCGCAAGTACGGCCTGCCGCCGGCGCTGCTCCACAGCGTCGCGGCTGTCGAATCGGCCTACGACCCCAAGGCCGTCTCCCCGAAGGGTGCCATCGGCTTGATGCAGTTGATGCCGGCCACCGCAGAGCGCCTGAAAGCCGATCCGGCCGACCCGGCGCAGAACGTCGACGCCGCCGCGCGCCACCTCCGCCGCCTGCTCGAGCGCTACGATTACGGCCTGTACCGGGCTCTGGCGGCCTACAACGCCGGAGAGGGCGCGGTGGACCGCTACGGCTGGATCCCGCCCTACCCGGAAACCGAGCGCTACGTCGCCCGCGTGGCCGAACGCTTCCTGAAGCTGGCCGGCGGGACAGCCCAGGGGCCGTTGCAGCGCGGCGGCCAAACCCGTTAGCCTGAAAGAAGAGACCGGTGAGGTGCGAGAGTGGTTGAATCGGGCGGTCTCGAAAACCGTTGTACCCTTACGGGTACCGTGGGTTCGAATCCCACCCTCACCGCCATCCCCGCCTGAGCGTTCGATCGCGCCCCTTAGAGCGCCTCGAGCCGGATGCTCCCGTTCGAGGTCTCCAGCTCCAGCAGCGGCCCGCCGCCCCCGACCGTGCCCGTCAGGCGCGTCTTGCTCCGCTCGCCGCCCTGGACATCGAAGCTGGTCGAGATCTCGCCGTTGGATGTCGACGCTTGGATCCTGGCCGCCAACGACGCCGGCGCCCGCACGGTGATCGACCCGTTGCTGGTGTGCAGCACCACATCGGTCACCGGAGGCTTCTCCAGCGTGAGCTGGATCGCGCCGTTCGAGGTGCGCAACTTGACGGGAAGGCTGCCTGAGGCTTCGAGCAGCCGGGCCTCGATGCGCGCGTTCGATGTCGTGGCTTCGAGCGGCCCGCGCACGCCTTCGGCCTCGATCCGGCCGTTGGCAGTCTTCAGGATCGCCCCGCCGGAGCACTCGGCCAGTTCAATGGAACCGTTCGACGGAATGGCTTCCACGTCCCCGGTCACGCGCCCCGCACGAATCCGT
>JBBIMZ010000162.1:0-7705 GCA_037444135.1 Solibacteraceae bacterium | reverse complement strand
CGAGGCCTTCGCGCTCACCTCCGATCACGCCTATCCGCGTGACCGGCTCTACTTCGGGCGCTGGGACATGCACACACAACCG
Source organism: Solibacteraceae bacterium (assembly GCA_037444135.1). Classification (GTDB taxonomy): domain Bacteria; phylum Acidobacteriota; class Terriglobia; order Bryobacterales; family Bryobacteraceae; genus CALKXJ01. Next base: position 7,623 of record JBBIMZ010000162.1, on the reverse strand, counting down.
GCCTGGACGCCGGACGGCAAGGAGATCGTCTTCGTTTCCAACCGCGGCGTGCCGCTCGGCTCGGGCGACCTCTGGCGGATGCCGGCCGAGCCGGACGGCATGGCCAAGGCGGTCCGGATCTTCCAGGAACAGACGCTGTACCGCACGCAGCCGCACGTCTCGATCGACGGCAAGCGGATCCTCTACAGCTCCACCGGCGGTGCGGCCGATCAGTTCAACCACCTGTACGTCCTCCCGATCGGCGGCGGCGCACCTTACAAGCTCACCTTCGGCGATCACGACGACTTCCACCCGCGTTTCTCGCCGGACGGCGAATGGATCGCCTTCATCACCAACGAGGACGAGTTGCCGCAACTGGCGCTGCTTGAAACCTACGGCGGTGCGCGCAAGAAGATCGCCATCACGCGGCGCCACTGGAAGCGGCCGATGGGCCGCCTGCGCGTGCGCGTCGTCGACGAGGCGACCGGGATGCTGACGGCGGCGCGCATCCATGGCCTCGCCGCCGACGGCAAGTTCTACGCGCCCGTGGATACCTATTCCCGGCTCGGCAACGCGCGCGTACACAGCTTCCACACCCAGGGCGAATATACGGTCGAAGTGCCGCCCGGCCGGATGCGCATCGAGGCGGTCAAAGGGTTCAGCTACGTTCCGGCGGCGCAAGAAGCGGAGGTCAAGGCCGGCGAAACGGTCGAAGTGGAGCTGCGGCTTTCCAGTCCCGCGCGCCTGGCCTGGCGCAGATGGCGCAGCGGCTCGACCCACGTCCACATGAACTACGGAGGCAACCTCCGCAACACCCCCGAAAACCTGCTGCGGATGGCCCGCGCCGAAGGGCTCGACGTGGAGATGCAGCAGGTCGCCAACAAAGACAACCGCGTTCTCGACCATCAATACTTCGTTCGCGGCGGCGGCGAGCATCCGGCCAGCCTGTCGGATCCCTTCGTCAAGCTGCACGTCGGTCAGGAGTACCGGCCCCCGTTCTGGGGACACACCTTCCTGCTGGGACTCGAAGACCACCTGATTTCTCCCTTCACCACCGGCTACGAGGGCACCGGGATCGAGAGCCTCTACCCGTCGAACACCGACATCTTCCGCAAGGCGCGGGCGCAGGGAGGCGTCACCGGCTACGTCCATGCCTTCAGCGGCGACCGGGACCCGCTCGAGGGCGAGCTGGGCGTGGCCAAGGCCTTCCCGGTCGATCTGGCGCTCGGTACGGTGGACTGCCTGGAGTGGTCGGCGGCCGGCCGGGCCACGCATGCCGTCTGGCGCCACGCGATGAACAACGATCTGCGCGTGGCCCCGGTGGGCGGCGAGGATTCGATCTCGGATCTGCACTGGAGCAAGCTGATCGGCTCGGTCCGCACCTACGTCTGGCTCGGCGAGCAGCCGTTTACGATCGGCGCCTGGCTGGCGGGGCTCAAGCAGGGACGCACCTTCTTCAGCACGGGGCCGCTGCTCGAGTTCCGGATCGACGGCAAGCCGCCCGGCGAGGAGATCCGCCTGCCGGCTTCAGGCGGCAGCGTGACGATCGAGGCGCGCGCCGAATCGATCGCACCGCTCGACAAAGTGCTCCTGTACCGCAACGGGGAAGTGTTTCGCACGCTCGAGGCCGGCAAGCCGTTCCGCGAGCAGGTCGCCGTGACGGTCAGCAGTTGGTTTTCACTCTATGCCGAAGGGCCTCCCTACAGGCTGCTCGACGCCGAGTTTCCGCAGGCTGCCACGAATGCGATCCGCGTTTACGTGGGCGACCGGCCGATCCGCAACCGGGCCTCGGCCGAATACTTCCTCCGCTGGATCGACAAACTTCGCACGATGGCCGAGGCCTGGCTCTGGTGGCGCTCCGAGCGAGAGAAGGAACACGTCTTCGCGCAATTCGATGAGGCCCGGCGCGTCTACGAGCGGCTGGCGCGCGAAGCGGGGCGGTAGCCGGCGGCTGATACAATCGTCTGCCAGACGCCTATGGCTTTCCGGGTTCGCACGATGACGCCGGACGACCGCCCTGAGGTCGCCTCGCTGATTCAGGTTTCCCTCAACTACTGGTATCGGACGCACGGCCGGCCTCCGATCTTCAGCGGCGACCCGGCGGCGGCCGACTGTTTCTACGAAATCTATGACGCGCTCGAGCCCGGCTGCGCCGTCGTCGCCGAAGACGACAACACCGGCCTGCTGGCCGGTTCCTGCTTCTACCACCCGCGGCCGCACCATGTCGGCCTGGGTATCATGAACGTGCACCCGAACTACTTCGGCACGGGCGCGGCCGGCGCGCTGTTGCGGCATATCATCAGCCTTGCCGACGAACAGGCCAAGCCGGTGCGGCTCACCTCGAGCGCGCTCAACCTGGACTCGTTTTCCCTTTACACCCGGAACGGTTTCGTACCGCGGCAAGCGTTCCAGGACATGTATTTGACGGTGCCCCCTGACGGCTTGAAGCTCCCGGGCGCCGGCGGTGGCCGCGTCCGCGACGCCGCACCGGCCGACGTGGCCGCGATGGCAAGCCTCGAAATGGCCGTCAGCGGCATCACGCGCGAGGTCGACTACCGCTTTGCGATCGACAACCCGCTGGGGTGTCTCCACGCTTCGGTTTACGAAAGCGCCTCCGGCGCCGTCGACGGCTTCATCCTCTCCTGCAACCACCGCTCCTTCGCTATGGTAGGGCCGTGCGTGGCCCGCACGGAGCGGGAAGCCGAGACCTTGATTCTGACCGAACTGGACCGCTTCCGGGGAAAGACGCCGGTCTTCTTGATTCCGGTCGACCGACCGGCGCTGGTTCGCCGCATGTACGAGATAGGCGCCCGAAATTGTGAGCTGCATTTCTGCCAGGTGCGGGGCGCCTTCCAGCCCTTCGCCGGCATCAGCGCGCCGTCGTTCCTCCCCGAGACGGGATGAGCTTATGAGGTCCTGCATCTGCCCCCCCGACCGTAAGGCGCTCTCCTCGGTGAAATTTCGGGGTTCAAATTCAGACACTTTGGGTTACACTGGAGATGGTGGGCGCTGCCGGGGCTCGAGGCTAGGATGGCGGATAGAAAATGGCAAGCTGCGTAACTGAGCCACGTCGCTCGGTCATGGCCTTGGCGCGCGTGCTGCTCGTCGACGACGATCCCACCTCCCGCCTGGCGCTCCAAACAGTCCTGCAAGCCGGCGGCTACCAGGTTGACGCCGCGGCATCCGCTGCGGAAGCCATTGGAAAGCTTGAAGATAACGAATACGAGCTGGTGCTGAGTGAGGCGCGGCTCGAATCGCCCCACGCCGGGATCCGCCTCCTCGCCCACGCCAGGAATCTGTCCTACAAACCGGCGACGGCCCTGATTACTACGTACCCGGAGGAGAGCGAACCGACGCTCGCCGCTCCCGACGAGCCTTTGTTGATCGCCTGGGACGACCTTCCAGAGTTGCTGGCCCGCATCGCCGACCTGATCGGCAACCGGGCCGCCCGCCGGGCCGCCCGCGCCCTGCGCCACGCCGGCGGAGGCTGGTAACTTACCTGTTTTCCTGGACTTATTTGAAGTTGCTGTAGGGGCCTGCCTCGCGCCAGTCCACCGCGTCCAGACCGTCGGCATCCCAGACGACCTTCCCCGCCCGTACCGTCAAGGCGCAGCGGAGCCGCTTGTCGCCCGTCAGCTTCCCGTGGCCCGAGTCGAGGTAAGCGAACCGGCCCCGCTCGAGCGCCAGCACCGCAATATCGGCGACCGCTCCCTCACTCAGGCTTCCCAGCTCCGGTCGCCGGATCGCCTTCGCCGCGTTGAGGGTCGTCCGCTCGATCACCTGCTCCAGCGTCAAGCCGATGTTGAGGAATTTAGACATCACATTGGTCAGCGTCGCCCCGGGCAACATGACGCTGTCTTTGTGCAGGTCGGTCGAAATCGTATCCGGCAAGAAGCCCTGCTGCACGGCCGGAACGGCGATACGGAACCAGAAACTGCCGGAGCCGTGGCCCACGTCGAAGAGGACGCCGCGCCGGCGCGCCTCCCACATGTAGGGCTGGAGCCTTTTCTCCGCGTCGAGTTGCGGCGTCAGCCGGCCGTAGAAGTGCGTGTGAATGTCTCCGGGCCGCATGTGCTCGAGGCTCGCGGTAGCCCCGGCCCGGCTTGGGGTGAAAATCCACCATCACGACCGTCCCGCTCAGTTCGGCCGCCTTCACCGCCCGGTCCACCGCCTCCCAGTCCGCCGGCTGGTAGTGCGCCGTCTTGATGCCCACGATGACGTCGGGGTAGCGCTTCACCATCCGCGCCGCCGCCTCGACGTCCATCTCGCGGACGTCGTTTTCCACCTCCGCGCCGTACATTCCCGCGCCCACGATGTTGAGAAAGGCCAGCAGGCGCGTCTCGGCATGGTCGATCACGCGCCTTTTGAACTGCTCGAAGTTCTTCCAGCCGGAGCTGCCCGCGTCGACGGCCGTGGTCACGCCGTGACGCAGCGCGTTGTGGTCCGGGTTTAGATTCAGCCACGCCCCTTGCGCGTCAAAGTGCGTGTGAATGTCGATTAGACCGGGCGTTACATAATAGCCGTCGGCGTCGATGACGTTGCGGGCCTGCGCCGGCGGCAGGTTTCGCCCGACTTTGACGATCCGGTCGCCTCTGACGGCGATGTCGAGCCGCTCGTTGCGCGCGTTCTTCGGATCGATGACGTGCCCGTTCTTGATCAGCAGGTCGTAAATTTCCTGCGCGCCGGCTGGCGCGGCCGCCAGCACAAGGATCAGCCACCAGCGTTTCATGGGATGACCTCGTAGTCGCCGGCCGCCGTCCATTCCGGATAGGCCAGCCCTTTGGCGTCGAACATGATCTTGCCGGCGCGGATCGTCATCACGCATTCGAGCCGCTCGGTTCCGAGCATTTTCTTCTTCCAGGCGTCCTTGTAGGCGAAAACGCCCTTGCTCAGCTCGAAGACCGCGATGTCGGCCTCGCGCCCTTCGCCGAGCGTCCCCAGTTCGGGGAATCGGGAGATCGCTTTCGCCGGCCGCACCGTCGAGCGTTCGATCGCCTCCCTCAGGCTCATGCCGAGCAGGAGCATCTTGGAGATGCAGTTGGCCATGTCGGACTCGGTGGTGAGAATGCTGGTCGCGTGCAGGTCGGTGCTGATCGTGTCCGGGGGAAAGCCCTGGGCCATGGCGCGCGTCGCCACCGGCCAGAGAAAGCTTCCCGCCCCGTGCCCCAGATCGAACAGCACTCCGCGCCGCCGGGCCTCCTCGGCGTAGGGCTGGAGCTTGCCGTCGAACCGGCTGGTGATCTCCACCTGTCGGTCGTTGTAGGCGTGCGTGTGGATGTCTCCGGGGCGCATCACGTCGAGAAGCTTCTCGCGACTCGTGCGCCCCGTGCCCGTGAAGATCTTGTCGTCGATCATCACGGGAACGCCCGCCAGACGTCCGGCTTCGATTGCCCGCCGGATCGCCGTCCAGCCGGCGCCGCCGAAGTGCGCCGTCTTGATCCCCACGATCACATCGCGATGCCGCCGGATCGCCTCGGCCGTCTTTTCCGGATCCATGTCGGAGACGTCGTCTTCGAATTTCGGCCCCACCATGCCGTGTCCGACGATGTTGATCAGCGCCAGCACGCGCGTCCGCGCCCGCGCGATGATCCTGCTCCGGAACTCATCGAAGGTCCGCCAGCCGGCGCCGCCCGCGTCGACGACCGTCGTCGTCCCGGTCAACAGGGCCGTGTCGTCCGGGAAGAGCGAACCGGAGTAGCCGAACACGTGCGCATGCAGGTCGATGAGGCCGGGCGTCACGTAGAGACCCTGCGCGTCGAGCACCTTCCGGGCCTGCGCGCCGTCGATCGATTCGGCGACCCGGGCGATCTTCCCGCCCGCCACCGCCACGTCCCGCACCCCGTCAATGCCGCCCGCCGGGTCGATGACGTGCCCGCCTTTGAGCACCAAGTCATAGGGCTGGCCGTACAAGGCGGCCGCGCAGAGCAGTAAATGGAACCGCCGCATCGCCGCTCACCCGGCCCGCATCGTCTCGGGGTCCCACCGCACGATGCGCTCCTCGAAGTAGCTGGTGTTGCACAGCAGCGCGGGCCCGGCCGCCCGGAAACCGAACGTGCCGTCTTCGACCACCGGCCGGCGGTTGCGGACGGCGGCAAAGAAGACGTTGTGATGCTCCTGATGGGCGTTGTAGCCCGCCGGAGGCGCGTAGACCGTCTCCATCTCCGGCTGCATCGTTTCCGGCGAGGCCGGGCGCACCGGATATTTCTTCCGGTACTCGCGCAGAAACTCCTCTTGCACCGCCTTGGGGAACGTCCCGATCGTGTAGCCCGGTTCTGTCTCGGGCGCCGTCTTCGAGACCTTCACCGTCGAGCCGGCCAGCAGCGTGCCTTCGCTGCCGACGAAACGGAAGCCGAACTGCTCGCGCGCCATCCCGCACTTGAAGTTCACCCGCAAGGCCAGGTTGAACGCCGGGTGCTCGCTGGTCTCCGGGTAGTCGAGCAGCGCCAGCATCACGTCGGGGACGTCCCGCCCGGCCTTCCAGTAGCGCAACCCTCCGGTGGCGAACACGCGCACCGGCCCGGTCGCGCCGGTCGCCACGTGCAGTCCCGAGATCAGGTGCACGAACAGGTCGCCCGCCACGCCCGTGCCGTAATCCCGGTAGTTGCGCCAGCGGAACAGCCGCACCGGTTCGAACGGCCGTTTCGGCGCCTCGCCCAGGAACCGGTCCCAATCGATGTTTTCCGGCGTCGCATCCGGCGGAATCGAATACTGCCACGCGCCGAGCGCCGTGTTGCGGTCCAGCCACGCCTCCACCATGTTCAACTGCCCGATCGCCCCGGACCGGATCAGCTCCCGAGTCTTGTGGTAGATGATCGACGTAACGTACTGGCTGCCGATTTGGAGGATGCGGCCGGACTTCTTCTCGGCCGCGATCACAGCCCGGCCCTGCTCGATCTTCTGGACCATCGGCTTTTCGCAATAGACGTCCTTGCCCGTCTCGAGCGCATCGATCATCATCCGCGCGTGCCAGTGGTCCGGCGTGCCGATGATCACCGCGTCGACGTCTTTTCGCGCTAGCACCTCCCGGTAGTCGCGCGTCGTGAAGAGATGATCGCCCCAGACCTCGCGCGCCCGCCGCAGCCGCCCGTCATAGACGTCGGCCACCGCCACCAGTTCGACTCCGGGAACCGCCAGCGCCATGCGCGTATCGCCCGACCCCATGCCGCCCACGCCGAGCGTGGCGATCTGAATCCGGTCATTGGCGGCGTAGGTCTTGGTCTGGCCCGCCGCGGCGGTTGCCGCGCCCGATTGCAGGAATTGACGCCTCGTCGCTTGCATATATCCTTTGTACTCGATCCGAAACGTTCGTGCGAAAATTGAGACCTTACGGCCAGTACTCGAACTTGCCCCAGCCGATGACGTAGGCGCAGAGGGCGGCGTTCGTGGCGGCGTGGGCCAGAATGCAGTCGCCCAGGCGCCGCGTGCGGATCATCCAGGCGTTATAGGCGAGGCCGGCGAGCAGAGCGACGTCCCAATGCGGTCCGTGTTCCGCCGCGAATAGCACCGCCGTCAACCAGAACGACCCGGGGGTGTACGTGCCCAGAGCCACGCGCTCGAACTGAACGTCGACGAGCCAGCGCATCAGCCAGCCGCGCCAGAACAGCTCCTCGACGATGGGAACGAGAACAGCCGCCTGAAGCGTTC
>JBBIMZ010000161.1:3862-7723 GCA_037444135.1 Solibacteraceae bacterium | reverse complement strand
CGGGCGGCTACAGGGTGTACACGACGCTGGATCGGAACCTTCAGGAGGCGGCGGTGGAGGCGGTCCAGGTGGGCTTGGCCGAAATTGACGAGCGGTGCCGGCGCCTGGGCCGCACGCGCGAGAAAGGCTGGCCGGAGATCCAGGCGGCGCTGGTGGCTCTCGACCCGCGCACGGGCGCGGTGCGGGCGCTGGTGGGCGGGCGCAGCTATGCCGCCAGCCTGCTCACCTTCGACACGCTGAACCCCTTCACGCTCAAGGGCGTGGCGGCCGCCGGGCTCCTCTTTCAAGCCGTTCGTCTACGCGGCGGCGCTCGAAAGCTCGCTCGAAGGGGGTCCGCTGACGATCACGACCACGACGGAACTCACTGACCAGCCGACGACGTTCTGGTTCGACAACAAACCCTACGAGCCGAGCGCGTACAAGGACGAATACTACGGCCAAGTGACGCTCCGGCGCGCCTTCGCCAAGAGCCTCAATGTGCCGACGGTGCGCCTGGCCGAGATGGTCGGCTACGACAAGGTCGTCGACCTGGCCCGGCGCGCCGGGCTGAACATGGACATCCAGCCGACGCCGGCCGTGGCGCTCGGCTCCTACGAGGTCACGCCGCTTGAAATCGCCGGCGCCTACACGGTCTTCGCCAACCGGGGAGAAGCGCTCAAGCCGTATTACGTGCACGCGATCCGCGATGAAACCGGGCGCGTGATCTACGAGGCGCATCCGGCGCCGAAGCGCGTGCTCGATCCGCGCGTGGCCTACCTGATCGTGGATCTGATGCAGGAAGTGATCCGCAGCGGCACGGGCGTGCGGGTGAGGGCGATGGGGTTCGCGGCGCCGGCGGCGGGCAAGACCGGTTCCTCGCACGACGGTTGGTTCGCCGGGTTCACCTCCGAGCTGCTGTGCGTGGTTTGGGTCGGCTATGACGACTACCGGGACATCAAGCTCGAAGGCGCGCAATCGGCTCTGCCGATTTGGACCGAGTTCATGAAGCGGGCGCACGTTTTCCGCGAGTACCGGCGCGTCAAGCCGTTCGAGCCGCCCGAGGGGATCGTCACCGTCGAAGTGGACGTGGCCACGGGCAAGCTGGCTGCTCCGGGTTGCGGCGGGGAGACGCGCCAGGAGGTCTTCATCGCGGGCACGCAGCCGGTGGAGCTGTGCAACGGCGGGGTGGCGCAAGTCGCCGGGTGGGAGCCGACTCCGCCCGAGCCCGGCTTGATGGCTTCCGGCGGAGCGCCGGCGACGGGGCGGCCGAGGGCGAAAGCGGCGCCCAAAGCGGTCATTTTGCCTTCAGAAAAACCGGCCGAGCCGCCGGCGAAAAAAGGTTTCTTCCGGCGGCTCCTGGATGTGTTTAGATAGGGGTGGGAGGAGACCATGACGGTTTCCCTTCGCGCTGTTGTCCTGGCTTTGGCGGCGGCGGGACTGAGCTTGGCGCAACAGTCCGGCGCGGCTACCCAAGCCCCCCAGAACCCGGTCGATAAGGCGGACGTGCATTCCGCCGGAGTCGGCCAGCCGGCCGAAGCCCCCGGCCGGAGCCCGGAACTCTCGCCCCACCGGCGCGGCGATATCCTGATGGCGCGGCGGATGTACCGCGAAGCGATCGAAGCCTACCGCGAAGGGATCCGGGAAGTAGCGGTGATGTACAACAAGATCGGCATCGCCTACCATCACCTGATGGATTTCGACGCCGCGCTCGAGAATTACCGCAAAGCGCTCAGCATCAATCCGGGCTACGCGGAAGCGATCAATAACATTGGAACGGTCTATTACGCCAAGAAAGATTACAAGCGCGCGATCCGGGAATACGAGAGGGCGCTGCGAATTACGCCGCGGTCGGCGTCGATTTACAGCAATCTCGGTACGGCCCACTTTGCCCGGAAGAAGTACGAAGCCGCGTTCGAGGCCTGGCAGAAGGCGCTCGAGATCGACCCGGAAGTCTTCGAGCACCGCTCGACGCAGGGAACGCTGTTGCAGGAGCGGACCGTCGAGGAGCGGGCGCAATTTCACTTCTATCTGGCCAAGAGTTACGCCAGGACGGGCGCGCTCGACCGGGCCCTGCAATATCTCCGCCGGGCCCTCGAGGAGGGCTTCAAGGACAAAGACAAGATCCGCAAGGATCCCGACCTGAAGGTGCTGGCGGGCAACGAGGAGTTCGAGAAGCTGCTCGCCATGGAGGTGAAGGTCCTTTAGTTAGCTTGCCGGGCGCCCCGCTTGGCGCAGGCGGCTGTGGCGGCGGCTGTAAGAGGAGTAGATCACCAAGCCGAGGGCGAGCCACAAGAGTAACCGCAGCCAGTTCGACCAGCCCAGTCCGTACATCAGCGCCAGATTCACCAGAATGCCGCACACGGGTACGTAAGGCACCAGCGGCGTCCTGAACGGACGCGGCGCGTCGGGTTGGGTGCGCCGCATGATCAAAATTCCGGCGCAGACAATGACGAAGGCGAACAGCGTCCCGATGCTGGTCATGCTACCGACCACCGAAATCGGCATGAAGGCGCCCATCAGGCTGACGCCCGCCATGAACAGCAGGTTCGAGCGGTAGGGCGTGCGGTAGCGGTGGTGGATCTCGGAGAAGATCCGCGGCAGCAGGCCGTCGTGGGCCATCGAGAAGAACACCCGCGACTGGCCGAGCAGCATCACCAGGATGACCGACGTGAAGCCCGCGATGATGGCGAGCTTGACGAGCGGCCGCAGCCAGGTATAAGGCGTGTAGGCGATGGCCACCGCTACCGGCGCCGCGGCGCCCTTGAATTCGGTGTAATGGGCGAGGCCGGTCATGACGATCGAGAAGCTCACGTAGAGCAGCGTGCAGATCGCCAGCGAGCCGATGATGCCCACGGGCATATCTTTCTGGGGGTGGCGGGCCTCCTGCGCGGCGGTCGAAACGGCGTCAAAGCCGATATAGGCGAAGAAAATGATGCCGGCGGCGCGCAGCACGCCGCTCCAGCCGAACTCGCCGAACCGCCCGGTGTTTTCCGGAATGAACGGCACGTAGTTGGCCGGCGTGATGTACCAGACGCCGACGCCGATAAAAACCAGGACGACGGCGACCTTGATGATGACGACGATCGCGTTGACGAACGCCGATTCCTTGATGCCGATGATCAGCAGCGAGGAGATCACGGCGATAATGAAGACGGCCGGCAGATTGATGATGCCATGCACCAGTTCGCCGCTCGGCAACTGAACGGGCTGCCAGGGCGAGGCGACCAGTTGCGGCGGCAGCTCGATGCCCAGATCGTGAAGCAGGCTCACGACGTAGGCCGACCAGCTGATCGCGACGGTGGCCGCGCCGACGGCGTATTCGAGCACCAGATCCCAGCCGATGATCCAAGCGACGAGCTCGCCCATCGTCGCGTAGGCGTAGGTGTAGGCGCTGCCGGCGATCGGGATCATGGTGGCGAACTCGCTGTAGCAGAAGCCGGCCAGCGCGCACCCGACGGCGGCGATCACAAAGGAGAGAGCGATGGCCGGGCCGGCATGCTCGGCGGCGGCGATGCCTGTAAGCGAGAACAGCCCGGCGCCGATGATGGCCCCGATGCCCAGCGCCACCAGATTCCACGGCCCCAGCGTGCGCTTGAGTGAATGTGTACCGCCTTCGGCTTCCGCCAGGATACGGCCGAGGGGTTTGGTCGTCAGCAGTCCTGAGTATCGAGTTTGGTTCGCCACAGATAATAGACGGGGATTCCCAACAGCACGATGATCAGCCCGGGCCAGGTGTAGCTGGGCTTGTAGAGCAGCAACAGCACTTCGATCAGTCCCGCCGCCGCAATGTAGAGCGCGGGGACGACCGGGTAGCCAATGGCACGGTATGGCCGGTCGATCTCCGGCCGGCGGAGCCGCAAGACGAAGACGCCGGCAATCGTC
>JBBIMZ010000161.1:0-3834 GCA_037444135.1 Solibacteraceae bacterium | reverse complement strand
ATAACATAATCGAGCAGATCGCTATAGGTGCCGCTCAGGGTGAGCAGAGAGGCCCAGGCGCACTGGACGGCGAGCGAGACGGCCGGGGTGTGGCGTTTGGGGTCGATCGAGGCCACCCGGCGGAAGAACAGCCCGTCGCGCGCCATGGCGTAGTAGACGCGCGCGCCGGCCAGGATCATGCCGTTCATGCAGCCGAACGTCGAGATCATGATCGCCACGGCCATGACCTGGACGGCCGCCGGGCCCAGCACGACGGCGACGGCGGCGGTGGCGACCCTGTCCTCGCCGGCGCTCTGAATGGCTTCGAGCGGCAGCAGATTCAAATAGGCGAAATTCGTCGCCAGATACAGCAGCGAGATGAGGCTCACGCCCAGGCCGAGCGCCAGGGGCAGGTTGCGCCGCGGATTGCGGACCTCTTCGCCGGTGAAGGTGACGTTGTTCCATGCGTCGGAGCTGAACAGCGAGCCGACCATGGCGACGCCGACCAGGCGCACGGCCGTCCAGCTCCAGTCGGCCCCGGCCCAGAAGTCGGAGAGATTCCGCGCCACGGCTTCCGGATTCCGGTAAAGCAGCCCCAGGGCGGCCAGTGCGAGCAACGAACCGGTCTTGGCGACCGTGAAGACGTTCTGCACCACCGCGCCGGTGCGCAGCCCCCGCGTGTTGAGCCACGTCAGGAACACGAGCACCGCGATGGCCAGCGCGTGCTGCGTGGAAAAGCCCAGCCGGCCGAAGCGGACCAGCCAGTGGTCGCCGCCGAACCAGGGGACGAGCACGGCCGTGTAGCGCGCGAAGGCGACGGCGACGGCCGCGATCGTGCCGGTCTGGATCACCAGAAACAGCGTCCATCCGTACAGGAAGCCGCTCAGAGGGCCGAAGGCTTCGCGGAGATAGACGTACTGGCCGCCGGCGCGCGGCATGATGGCGGCCAGCTCGCCGTAGCTCAGCGCCGCAGTGAGCGTCATCAGGGCGGTGACCACCCAGGTCATCATCAGCAGTCCCGGCGAGTTGGTCTGGCGCGCGATGTCGGCTGAGACGATGAAGATGCCGGAGCCGATCATCGACCCCATCACGATCGTGGTGGCGTCGAGCAGACCCAGGCCCTGAATCAGGCCGCTGCGGGTTTCTTGACGAGTTGTTGCCATTGTTCCATCCGCTCGCGAAGCCCTCGTGCGGTGCAGAGTTCCGGAACCAGGTCGCTGATGACGGCCACCGAATCGGCCCCGGCTTCGAGGACGGCCGGAGCGTTCGAACGCGTGATGCCGCCGATGGCGACCAAAGGGCGCCCGGTCAACGGCCGCCAGGCGCGCAGCCGCTCCAGGCCGACCACCGGATCGGGTTTCTGTTTGGACGAAGTTTCAAAGATCGGGCCGAGCGCCAGATAGTCGGCCGGTTCGGCGGCGGCCGCCTCGAGCTGTTCGGCGTTATGAGTCGAATATCCGATCACGGCCTCCGGCCCGAGAATCTTTCGGGCGAGCCGCGGCGGCAGATCGTCCTGTCCGAGATGAACGCCGGCGCCGAGGAGCCGGGCGATGTCGGCGCGGTCGTCGACGAGAAACAGCGCGCCCGAGCGGCGGCACAGCTCGGCGATCCGCTCGGCCTGCTCGAAGAGGCGGCGCGTGAAATGGCCTTTGTGGCGGAGCTGAAGAATGGCCGCGCCTCCTTCGAGCATCGCCTCGGCGGCGGCCTCCAGGGGGCAGCCGCGGCGCTCGATGAGCTCCGTGTCCAGGATGGGATAGAGCCGGGGCAGGATCATTTCAAATGCCGGTCGAACCATTCCGTCGTGCGGCGGCAGGCGTCGATCCAGGTCTCGTCCCGGACGAAGCCGTGATCCTCCTGCGGGTAGTACATGTGGGCGAAGCTCTTGCCTTCGGCGAGCAGCTTTTCGGTGAGCTGTACGGCGTCCTGAAACAGCACATTGCTGTCGACCATTCCGTGGAGGATCAGCAGGTGGTTTTTCAGCTTGCCCGAAAAGGTGATGGGCGAGCTGCGGCGGAAAGCCTCCGGGTTTTCGCGCGGCGTGTTCAGCCTCTCGCGCGTGTAGCCGGCATTATAGTTCTCCCAGTCGTTGACGGAGGCCCAGGAGGCGCCGGCGCGGAACGTCTCCGGCGCGAGGAACATGGCCATGTTCGTCATGAAGCCGCCGTAGCTGACGCCCCAGATGCCCAGTCGCCCGAGGTCGATGTTTCCGAGGGTGGCCAGGAAATCCACGCCGCCGAGCGCGTCGTCCAGGTCGGGCCCGCCCAAGTGCAGGTAGACTTCCGAACGCCAGTCACGGCCGTAACCGCTGCTGCCGCGATAGTCGATGTCCAGGATGACGTAGCCCCGGTTCGCCAGATACGAATTATAGACGTAACGCAACTCCTGATAGCTGCCCCATTGCTTAAGCACGCTGGTGGCGTAGCCGGCGCCATGGATGAAGAACACGGCGGGCCACCTCCTGCCCGACCGTTCGGCGGGGTCGTAGCCGGGGGGCAGCAGCATCTTCGCGACCACGGTTTTGCCGTCGCGGCGGGAAGGGAAGCTGACGAAGCGGGTCTTCGGCCAAGGGTAGCGGGCGAAGTCGGCGAGCATGCGGCGCGTGACGCGCACGCCGTCGACGTAGAGGTCGGCGGGCTGCTCGAGGTCGGCGAACTGCCAGGCGATGTGGCGGCCGTCCTCGGAAACCAGGCCGCTGTAGACGCCCTCAGCCTTCGAAAGCCGCTCCTTGCCCGACCCGTCAGGCCGGATCCGGTAGAAATGGCGCTCGGCCGGGCCGTCCTCGGTCGACGAGTAATAAAGGTACTCGCCGATCCACTGCGGATCATGGCCGTCGTCGAAGCTGAAGCGCTCCGGCCGGCACTCGAAGCGACCGCGGGTGATCTGGAAGGGCTCGCCGCCGGCGGCCGGCACGCGGTACAGGTGCGCCCAGCCGTCCTTCTCGCTGACGAAGAACAACTGGGTCGAGTCCGGCGACCAGCCGAATTCGGACCAGTAGATCCAGCGAGGATCGGACTCTTCCCAGACGCAGCGCGAGCGGCCGGTGGCGGCGTCGGCGACGCGAATCTGGAGCTTCTTCATGCTCGGGTGAACGAGGCGCAGAGCCAGTTGCTTTGAGTCCTTCGACCAGACCGGCGCCGACAGGTAGACTTTGCCGCCCCACTCGCCGAGCTCGATCTCCACGGGTTTGCCGCCGCGGGCCGGGATGAGAAAGGCGGCCATCTCGGGCGGATCGTCGCCCGCGACCGAGCGCGAGAACTCTTCAGCGGTGACGAAACGGCCCGAGTAGTTGGGCAGCGGCATCCGGCGGACCTTCCCCTTGCGCACCAGGTATGCGAAACGGCTGCCGTCCGGCGACCAGCGAAACGAAACCAGCGAGCCAAGCGATTCCTCGACCTCGGTGACCTGCCAGAGCTGGCTGTTGGCGAGGTCTTGCAGGATGATCTGGCCGCCGCGAAGCGAGGCCAGCTGCCGGACGTCGGGCGAAAACTGCGGGGAGTTCTCCGGCGCCCGCGTGCGGGTCAACCGGAAGGGCGGGGAAGCGCCGCTGGTGGGCACGGTGAACAGCTCGCCTCGATAGGAGAAGGCGGCCATGGCGCCGTCGCGCGAGAGCGTGAAGTCCCGGATGCCTTCGGGAGGTTCCAGATACAACCGCCGGCGCTCGTCTTTTTCCGCCTCGGTGGCCAGCAGTTCGTCCCGGAACGATTCGAGGTCGGTCAGTCGAACCAGCCGCTTCTGGTCGGGCCGCCAGGCGTACAGGTCAAGAAAGCGATGTCCGGCGGCATTCCAAAGGAAGACGAGCGTGTTTCCCTCCTCGGGCCACTTCAGCGACTGCGGCGCCGTTCCCCAGATATACGG
>JBBIMZ010000160.1:0-7751 GCA_037444135.1 Solibacteraceae bacterium | reverse complement strand
TGTGCGTCGACTGCATCTACTTTCGCCCGAACGTGTACGCAAGCGCCGCCGCCCCGCATCATTGCGATTACGTCGACGCCCCCTTCGGGGACGCCGAGCTGCGAATCGACTGTGCCGATTTTACCCAGGCGCCGACCGACGGCGCTTGGCAGCACTGGGTTTCCGCGGCCGCCGGGAGCGGCGGCCCGGCCATCGCCAATCTCAGAGAGGAGTGAAACGAAGATGACGACTGCAAGCATTCCCGGCTACATCTACGGTCAGGAATCGGTGCCGCGCGCGCCGATCACCCTCGAGGAGTTCGACCGCCTCAAAAAGTGCGTGCTCTTCGACGACGAGGACGTGCGTTATCTCCGCATGTCCAAGCAAGTCTTGGAAGACCAGGTGGACGCCATCCTCGATGTCTGGTACGGCTTCGTCGGCTCGCACCCGTTCCTGCTGCACTATTTCACCAATGCGGCCGACGGGCAACCCAACGCGGCCTACCTCGAAGCCGTGCGCAAACGCTTCGGGCAATGGATTCTGGACACAGCTCAGGCCGACTACGATCAGAAGTGGCTCGACTACCAGTTCGAGATCGGGCGGCGCCATCACCGCTCGGGCAAGAATCGGACCGACGGCGTCAGCGCCGTCGAGCACATTCACTACCGCTACCTGCCGGTGCTGATCTACCCGATCACGACGACGCTGAAGCCTTTCCTGGCCAAGAAAGGGCACAGCCAGGCGGAGGTTGACCGGATGCACGAAGCCTGGGTCAAGTCCGTGATCCTGCAGGTGACGCTCTGGAGCTATCCTTACGTGCGGGACGAGGAGTTCTAAGCTCTCGCCTCGAGGGAGGGCGCCTTGCGGATCAGAGCGCCAGGCGCCCTTCGTAGACCATCGGCGCCAGCTTGAAGATCTTGCGAAACTCGAACGGCCCGCCGGCGGCGAAGAATTCCACTTGGCGGTCTTCGAGCGCGATCGGCTCGGTCCGGGGAAAGCGGAACCGGATCGTGAGGTGGTTTCCATGGGGCGGGATTTCGACTGACCGGACCGGAATCGGACGCCGCTGCGGCCGAAGCAGCACGGCGTTCCGCTCGAGCGATCCGGCCCACCCGGCGGCGTCGGGTGGCGCCGCCTGAACGGGCAGACCAAAAAGCTCAAGCAGGTAGTCGGGCGGCTCCGGCTCGAGCCCCACCACGGAGTCGGGAGGCTCGGAGGGATTTCCTCGGGAGCTCAGCAACAGTAGCGCCTGGCGGATCGGAAGCGCGCTGGACCAGCGGAGCGTCAGGAACGCCTCCGCCCGCGCGCCGCCGCTGTCCGGCCGGGAATCGGGGCGGGGGCGCGGCCACCGGCCGCCGCCGGGCCAGCCGGGGATGCGTCCCGGAAAGCCGACGCCCGGCGGCAGCCCCACGTCGCTTAAGGAGACCGCCCGTGGTTGCGGGCGCCCCGGAAGCAGGAACGAGACGCGAAGCGGCTTGGCCCACGGCGAGTCGGTGAGCAAGGCCTCGACTTCTCGGTCGCTCCAGTTCGGATACTTATGGCGTTCCCAGAACGGCGCCGCTCGGGCGGCGCCGGCGCTGAGCAACGCGAGAAACACGCGGCGATTCATCCCGGCCTCTGAACCACTCTGACGGGCGCCGAGGGGCCTGGGGTACACGCGATCCGGGAGCGCGCGGCGCAGGGCTGTTAGAATAACAAAATCAAGGTCACTGCCGACAGAAACCGTGGCTGGCCGGAGAAAATTCCATCATGAAGTTCGCTTCGACTGGCGATTCCCGCGCCGGGTGCTCTCCCACCGGGTTCCCTTCGGCGGTCCTCGCCGCGCTGATTGTCGCGATTTCCCTCGCCTGCTCCGACGTGCTGATCGCGCTGCCGCGCTCGCCGGAGTCTTGGACCCCGGTCGAGGAAGTTGTGCCGCCGCTGGCGGCGGTGGCCGCGATCACATTTCCAGCCTTTCTGTTCGCTTGGTACGGGCCGTTGGCCTTCCTGGCCCGGCGCTTCCGCTTACGCGAAAGCGCATTGCTGCCTGCCGCCGGCGTCTTCGTCTGCTCCGCATTCGCCGCCATGTCTGCCGAGAAATTGATCCGGCTGGACCCGCCGTCCTGGCCGCCTCTGGTAGGCACGTCGATCACGCTGCTGGCCGCGGGCGCTCTCGCTCAGGCGGTCTATGCGGGCTTTAGGCATCCAAAGACGGCGCCGATCGTTAGGGCCGCCGGAGCCCGGTCATCGCGGCTCGTGCCTCTGCTGCTGCTCGCCACAGTCCTTGCGGCCGGCGTCACGAACACGCCGGCGCGTCCTCCGGTGGCGGCGTCGGCCGGCGTCACGGTTGCATCTTGCGGGCTCGCATGGCTGTTGTGGCGGGCCTCCCCGCGCGGAGCAGCGCTCGGGCTGGCGGGCCTGTTTGCGGCGCTTGTCCTGGCCGGAACGGTGGCGCTGGTCCGGAGAGATGATTTCACGTGGGTGAGGTCTGCGGCCGGCGCCTCCGGCGGGCACCGCGTGCGACACGTGATTCTCATCTCGGCCGACTCGCTCCGGGCTGATGCGCTGTCCTGTTACAGTGCCCGCGGCGCCCCCACGCCGCATATTGACCGGCTGGCGGCCGAATCCGCCCTCTTTCGCCACGCCTACAGCTCGGCCTCCTGGACGCTGCCGGCGACGGCGTCGCTGCTTACGGGCCTGCCGACCCTGGCCCACCGGGTCTTCTGGATGGAGACGCGGCTGCCAGAGGAGATTCCGACCGTGGCCGATCTGATGGCGGCGGCCGGCTACGCCACCGCGGCGGTCACGGAAAATCCCGTACTCGATCCCCGGCTGAATCTCTACAAAGGCTTCCACGAATACGCCCATCTGCCGAAGGCCTGGCCTTGGGAGGGGGATGCCGCCGGCCGCCAGTTGCTGGCCCTGGTTGCGCCTTCGCGGTACTACCGTGGCGGCACTGACGCGGTCACCGGCGCGGCGACGCGCTGGCTGGAGCGCAACCGCGACCGGGATTTCTTTCTCTGGGTTCACTACTTCGACCCGCACGTTCCCTACAGCCCCCCGGAGCGGTTTCTGCCGCCCGGGCCCGCGCCGCCGTCGATCGGGAACTCGTTTGACCAGCATGTGGAAGTGCTCTCTGGGACGCGGTTCTTGCGCGCCGAGGAACGGGCCTGGGTGCGGAAGTTGTACCTCGGCGAAGTGCGCTATCTCGACGAGCAGGTCGGCATCCTGGTGGATTCGCTGCGGCGACTCGGCATTTACGACGACGCCCTAGTGGTGCTAACCAGTGATCACGGCGAAGAGTTCTGGGACCACGGAGCCTACCAGCACGGTCACAGCATGTATGAGGAGGTCATCGCCGTGCCCTTGCTCGTCAAGTTTCCCGGCGCGCGGCCCCGGGGCAGTTACTCGCAGCGCGTTTCGACTCAGTTCGTCATGCCGACGGTGTTGGACGCCTGCGGCATCACCACCCGCCAGTCCTGCTACGCGGCCCCGTCGCTGGCGCGCGTCGCCGCGGGTCAAGTGAAGGCGGACGAACGCGGACCGCTGCTGCAAGCCGGCTCGTGCTACTTCGAAGAGCTGGAGGCGGTGATCTTCGACGGCGGCTACAAACTGATCCGCCGCCGGGAATCGGGGCGGGAGGAGTTGTTCGACCTGCGCTCGGACCCGGCGGAGACCCGGTCGCTGGTGGCCGTTTCACCCGGGAAGGCCGAGGCGGGCCGGCGTACGCTCGAAGAGCTGGCGGAGCGCCTGCGGCTGGTCCGCGCCTGCTTTCAGGCGTCCGACAAACCCGCGCCGGCCGGCGGGAGCGAGCGCCTGCGCCAGCTCAAGAGTCTCGGCTATTTGAACTGAGCCGGGAGCTATACTGACGGGAGAGCGCGGGCTGGAACTACCTAATTGTTTTCCGTTCCCGCGCCGATAGGTGGGTATATGCGGGACCGCCGCGCCGAACCTAGGCTGCTCTGCGCCGACCTGGTCAACGTCGAGTGGAAGGACGAAGGCGGGCGCTTGCGGCAAACCGTAGCCAACCTCGAGGACATCTCGCTGTCCGGCGCTTGCCTGCAACTCGATGTCGCCATTCCGCTTCAGAGCCTCGTCCGAATTCACCACGCCCAGGGCGAGCTGACCGGCGTCGTGCGCTACTGCGTCTACCGGGAGATCGGCTACTTCCTGGGAATCCAGTTCGAGCCCGGTTCGAAATGGTCCCGCCGCCGCTTCCGCCCCATGCATCTGTTCGATCCTCGCCGCCTGGCCGCCGGCTCCGAGGAGCAAGATCCTGGCGACGCCTCCGGCTAGAGCCGCCCGGACGCTTCCGCTAAAAGCCGATCGTCTATAATTACGGTCTGGAGATCGTTCTCTCCGCTCATGGAGAATCTGAAAAAGAAACTCGAGGAAGAGATCGCGGCTCTCGAATACGAACTGCGCAACGAGTTGCCCAAAGAGATTCTCAGGGCGAGGGCGCATGGAGACCTGAGCGAGAACGCCGAGTATCACGCCGCCAAGGAGCGCCAGCGGCTGGTCGACGCCCGGCTGGCTCAACTCAAGCAGCGGCTGCGCGAGTTGTCGATGGTGGACCTGTCGCGCATCCCGCGCGACCGGGTCGGCCTGGGCTCGACCGTGGTCGTGCTGGATCTGGCCCGGCAAGAGGAGATCACCTACAAGCTCGTCACCAGCGAGGAGGCCGACGTCGCCAGCGGCCGGATCTCCACCTCCTCGCCGATCGGCCGCGGGTTGCTCGGCAAGGGCGTCGGAGACACGGTCCGCATCGAGAGTCCGGGCGGCGTGCGGGAACTGGAAATCCTGGAGTTGACCACCATCCACGATGCCGGCTAGGGTGAGCGGGACGGGGTCCGGCGGAGTTATGATGCTCGGGGATCCGGCCCGATGACCATCACGAGCGCCATCGGCGAGGCATGCGATAAGGTTGTCGTGCTCATCGTCCGCGGCCTCGCGCTGGCCCGGATCCATCCCAACGTCCTCACTTTCGTCGGCCTCGCCATCAACATCGTCGCCGCAGCGCTGCTGGCCTCGGGACAGTTCCGCACGGCTGGCTTCGTCATCATGGGAGCGGCGGTGTTCGATCTGGTGGACGGGCGCGTGGCGCGCACGACGAATCGCGTGACCCGCTTCGGCGGCTTCTTCGACTCCGTGCTGGACCGGTACTCGGACTTGGCGCTGCTGATGGGCCTGCTGGTCTACTACGCCTCGATCAACCGCTTCTTTTACATCGTCCTGACGGCGATCGTGATGACCGCCTCGGTGATGGTCAGCTACACGCGCGCCCGCGCCGAAAACGTCATCCCGCGCTGCAAGGTGGGTTTCATGGAGCGGCCCGAGCGCGTCGTGCTGTTCATCATCGGCGCGCTGTTTGACCGCATGGCGGCGGTGCTCTGGGTGATCGCCGTTCTCGGCAACCTTACGGTAGTCCACCGGATGATTTACACCTGGCAGGAGACTCGGCGGCTGGAGGATGCCCAGCTCCGCGCGGGACTCCCCAATCCGGCCGAAGCGGCAAGAAACCTTCCCGGCCGCTAACGGCGGGCCGCGCCGTCAATCCTCCAGGATCACGAAGGCGATCGCGGAGCTTTTCGTGTGCGTGATCGACAGGGCGGCCCGCCGCACGCCGAGCGCCTGGGCAATCTCGGCCGCCTGGCCGTGCAGCCGGAGCTCCGGTTTGCCGGAACGTAGGTTGGCGACCTCGAAGTCGCGCCATCGAACGCCGCGCCGCCAGCCGGTGCCGATCGCCTTCATGCCGGCTTCCTTGGCGGCGAACCGCGCAGCGAAGCGTTCGGCGGCGCCGGCTTTCCTCTCGGCGTAGGCGATTTCACCGGCCGTGAAAACGCGCTCCAGGAACCGCCGCCCATGACGCTCGATGGCGCGCCGGATCCGGGCGGTCTCAATGATGTCGACCCCCGTACCGAGGATCAAAGCTCGGCCTCCGTCGCCGTGATGGTCAGCCGCCCGTGCTGGACGCCCTTAGTGCTGATCAATGCGTCGGCGATGCGTTTCACCGTGGCGGCCTTGCCCCGCACGACGAGCACCTCCAGACAATTGTCTTCGTCCAAGTGAACGTGCAGCGTCGAGAGGATGTGTTCATGGAAATCGTGTTGCATGTCGGTCAACTTGTCGCTCAGCATCCGCACGTGATGGTTGTAGACTAGGGTGACGGTGCCGACCACGGGGCTGTTCGGCCTGCCCGACTCCTCCTCGATCAGAGCATTTCGAATCATGTCCCGAAAGGCCTCCGAACGGTTCGTGTAACCCCTCTGGCCGATCAGCCGGTCGAATTTCTCGAGCAGGTCCGAGTCAATAGCGACTCCGATTCGACTCAGCGATTTCATCTTGTACTGCTAGAGTAGCCGACCGCCGACGCGGTGGCAAGGGCCGGAAGCGGCGCCGGCTGCGGGGCGAAACGGCCGCAAGAAGCGGAAGAAGCGGCAAGGAGGATTGACGGTGCCCCGCCGCTCCGATACACTGAAATATTGATCCTGCGGGTGCTTTGCTGCTCACTCCCAACCCTGGACGCGAGGGAGAGCCAATGTGAGCGGCACCCGACCTTCAGTGGCGGAGGCTATTGCAGCGTGAGTCGAAAATATATTTTCACTTCCGAATCGGTGACCGAGGGGCATCCGGACAAGATCGCCGACCAGATTTCTGACGCCGTGCTGGACGCGGTGCTTGCCCAGGACCCGATGGGGCGCGTGGCCTGCGAAGTGCTGGTCACCACGGGCATCTGCCTGGTGGCCGGAGAGATCACCACCAAATGCCACATCAACGTGCCCGCCATCGCCCGCGGCGTGATCGCCGACATCGGCTATACCGACGCCGCCTACGGTTTCGACGCCAACACCTGCGGGATCCTGAACGCCATCCAGTCGCAGTCGCCGGACATCGCCATGGGCGTGGACACGGGCGGGGCCGGCGACCAAGGGATGATGTTCGGTTATGCCTGCCGGGAGACCGACGAGCTGATGCCGCTGCCGATCATGCTGGCCCATAAGCTGGTTCGCCGGCTCGCCGAGGCGCGGCGCGAGGGGATCCTTCCCTTCCTCCGGCCCGACGGCAAGTCGCAGGTCAGCGTCGAATATGTCGACGGCCGGCCGACGCGGATCGACGCGGTCGTCGTCTCGGCGCAGCACGCCGAGGACGTCAGCACGGATGAGCTCCGGACGATGGTCAAACGGCACGTGATCGACGCCGTCGTGCCCCCGGAGATGGTGGACTCGCAGACCCGGTACCACATCAACCCGACGGGCCGCTTTGTGATCGGCGGTCCGCACGGCGATACGGGCCTGACCGGCCGGAAAATCATCGTCGACACCTACGGCGGCATGGGGCGTCACGGCGGCGGAGCCTTCTCGGGCAAGGATCCGACCAAGGTCGACCGCTCGGCCTGCTATATGGCCCGCTACGTCGCCAAGAACGTGGTCGCAGCCGGCCTGGCCGACCGGTGCGAAGTCCAATTGGCGTACGCGATCGGCGTCGCTGAGCCCGTCTCCGTCAACGTGAACCTGTATGGAACCGGGCGCGTCAGCGAAGAGCGCGTGATCGAGTTGATCCGCGCTCACTTTCCGCTGACGCCGCGGGGCATGATCGAACATCTGAAGTTGCGCCGCCCGATCTTCCGCAAGACCGCCGCGTACGGCCACTTCGGGCGGACCGAAGAAAGCTTCACCTGGGAGGCGGTGGACAAAGCCGAGGCGCTGCGCCAGGACGCCGGCGTGAGCCTGGCGGCCACCGTCGCCTGAGCGCCCCCCGGGTCAGCAGTCCGCAGCTGGCACTTATGGCTATCT
>JBBIMZ010000159.1:0-7757 GCA_037444135.1 Solibacteraceae bacterium | reverse complement strand
CGGCGCGCGCTGGCGATCGCCGTGGCGCTGGCGGTGTTGCAGCAGATCACCGGCATCAACACGGTGCTGTTCTACGGCTCGGTGATCTTCCGCGAGCAGGTGGGCGGGCAAAGCGAGACGGCGGCGATCGGGGCCAACGTCGTCATCGGGCTGATCAATTTCGCCGCCACGATTGTGGCGCTCTGGCTGATCGACCGCTCGGGCCGGCGGCGGCTGCTGATGGTCTCTTCCGGAACGATGGCGCTGTGCCAGTTCGCCCTCGGGGCGGCGTTCCTGATCGAGCCGCGGCCGTTCGCGCTGATTCTGGCGATCATCCTGTGCTGCGTGGCGGCCTTCGCGGTGGGGCTCGGTCCGGGCGTGTGGGTGCTGCTGTCGGAGATCTTTCCGACGCGGATCCGGGGCCGGGCGATGTCGATCGCGACGGTGAGCCTGTGGGTGGCCTGCGCCGCCCTGACGATGACGTTCCTGTCGCTGGTCTCGGCGATCTCGATCACGGGCGCGTTCTGGCTCTACGGCCTGATGTGTGTCGTGACATATCTGGTGGTGTGGCTGGCGACGCCGGAGACCAAGGGCAGAAGCCTGGAAGAGATCGAGCGTTTGTGGCGGCGTGCCGGCGGATAGGGAAGGAGGAGAGTTGACGCCAGCTTGCCGTGTGGGGGTCGGCGCCGTGCTTTTGGCGGGTTTCGCGGCGCTCGAGGTGCGGGCGGACCGCGTCACGCTGAGCAACGGCGACCGGGTGACGGGCCAGCTGCTCTTTATGGACGCCAAGAGCGTCGTTGTGCGCAGCGATCTGATGGGTGAAGTCAAGATCGACCGTTCGGCGGTGAGCACGATCGAGTCCGAGGGGCCGCTCCATGTCACGCTGGGAAGCGGCGAGCGGCTGCTCGGCCCGGTGCGGGCCGCCGGCGGGACGGTCCGGATCGGCGGGCCGGCGGCGGGCGAACGCAGCGTGCCGCTGGAGGCGGTCGAGGCTCTGCGCAACGAGGAGCGCCAGCGCGCCTGGGAGCGCGAGGAGCGGCGGAGGCGGGATCCGCCGTGGCTGGACTTCTGGACCGGTTCGATCAGCGTGGGACTGGCGGCGGCGCGAGGCAACGCCCGCACCGCCACGTTCACCAGCGGGGCGACGGCCCAGCGCACCACAGGCTTCGACAAGATCGGCCTGAAGTACTCGCAGATCTATTCGACGCAGAGCACGCGCCTGCCGTTCGGCGCCACGGCCAACCGCGTCAGCGGCGCGGCCCGCTACGACCGGAATTTCGGTACGCGGCTGTTCGGTTACGGGTCGGCGCAGTTCGACTTCGACGAGTTCCAGGATCTGGACCTGCGCAGCGTGCTCGGCGGGGGCTTGGGCTACCACGTACTCAGGAGCGACCGGACGTTTCTGAATGTGGATTTGGGCGGGGCCTGGAACCGGGAGAAGTTCGCGACGGACCTGGTGCGGCATTCCGGTGAAGTGGTTGTGGGCGAGGAGTCGCGCCACGCGCTCACGAGTGCGCTGACGCTGTTCCAGTCGCTGACGGTGAATCCGAACCTGAGCCAGGCGGGCCAGTTCCGACTGGCCTTCGACGGGGGCGCCACCGTCCGGCTGAGCCGCTCGCTCAGTCTTCACGTCACGCTGACCGACCGCTATCTCTCCAATCCTCTGCCCGGGCTGCGCAAGAACGACGTGCTGCTGTCGACCGGGGTGACGCTGGGCTTCGAGCAGCGCTGACGCGCCGGCGCCGTTACGGCGTGAGGATCACTTTCATCAAGTTGGGTTCGCGGCGGTAAAGCCGGGCGAACCAGGACGGCCCTTCGGCGAGCGGCGCCACGGCGCTGATGAGCGGGCGAACGCGGATGGCGCCGCGGGCGATCAGATCGATCGAGGCCGGATATTCCCCGGAGGAGGCGCAGGAGCCGGTGAGGCGGAGCTGCCGGGTGACGACGGCCTGGAGGGGCAACTCAATCTTCGGCGTGATGTTGCCGACCAGGGTCAGGGCGCCGCCCTTGCGGAGGCAGGCGATGGCGGTCTCGATGGGCTCGGTGGCGCCCACGGCTTCGACAGCCACGTCGGCGCCGCGGCCCGCGGTGAGGTCGCGGACGGCGGCCGGCACGCCGCCGGCGGCGGCGTCGAGCAGGTGGTCGGCGCCGAGCGCCGCGGCCATTTTCAACCTGGCCTGGTCGACGTCGACGGCGATCAGGCGGCCACAGCCGGCCAGGCGCAGGGCTTGCAGCGCCAGCAGGCCGATCATTCCCGTTCCGACGACGACGGCGGTGTCGCCGAGCCGGACCGGCGTCAGGTTCACGGCATGGACGGCCACCGAGACGGCTTCGATCATCGCGGCTTCCTCGAAGGGGAGGCTGTCAGGGAGCTTGTAGACGATCTGCTGCGGGACAACGACGTATTCGGCGAAGGCGCCGTGCCGGCGGTAGTCGCCGCAGGAGACACCCAGCACCTCGCGGTGGTCGCAGAGGTTGATTTCGCCGCGGCGGCAATAGAAGCAGGCGCCGCAGGAGACGGTCGAATCGAACGTGACGCGGTCTCCTTCGCGGAATTGGGTGACGCCGCTGCCGACGGGCGCGACGACGCCGGCGGCTTCGTGCCCCATCACCAGCGGCGGGATGCGCCTGCCGGAGCTGCCGTCCAGGCCGTGCACGTCCGAGCCGCAGATGCCGCAGGCGCTGACGCGCACCAGCACCTCGCCGGGCCCGGGTTCGGGCACGGGCATCTCGGTGAGTTCGAGTTGCATGTACTGTTTGAGCAGCAGCGCGTTCATAAGCACGTGGCAAGTATAGCGTAGGATGGTGGCATGACAAGCCGGCTCTCACGCAGACAGTTTCTCGGCCAGAGCGCCGCCGCCGGGGCGGCGCCGGCGCGGGCGGTGCGGAAGCCGCTCGACGAGGTTCGGATGGGCTTCATCGGCGTGGGCAACCGCGGGCTCGGACACGTGCGGAATTTTCTCCGGCTCGAGCGCGTGGCGGTGAAGGCGATCTGCGACATTGTTCTGGCGCGCGTGGAGAAGGCGCAGGCTCTGGTGGAGGCGGCCGGGCAGCCGCGCCCGGAGGGGTACGCGCGGGGCGAGCTCGATTACAAGCGGCTCTGCGGGCGCGGGGACCTGGATCTGGTCTTCATCTCCACGCCGTGGGAGTGGCACACGCCGATGTGCGTCGAGGCGATGCAGAACGGCAAGCACGCCGCCGTGGAGGTGCCGGCGGCGACGACGCTCGAGGAGTGCTGGCAACTGGTGGAGACGGCCGAGAAGACCGGCCTCCAGTCGATCCAGATGGAGAA
Organism: Solibacteraceae bacterium; assembly: GCA_037444135.1. Classification (GTDB taxonomy): domain Bacteria; phylum Acidobacteriota; class Terriglobia; order Bryobacterales; family Bryobacteraceae; genus CALKXJ01. The sequence goes on along the minus strand of JBBIMZ010000159.1, from coordinate 4,486 downwards.
CTGCAACTACGACCGCGTCGAACTGATGACGTTGCACATGGTGCGCAAAGGGTTTCTGGGTGAGCTGGTGCACGCCGAGTGCGGCTATTTGCACGACCTGCGGGAATCCAAGCTCCGCCTCCGCGACGGCAGGCGCGCCTGGCGGGTCGAGCACACGATCCGGCGCAACGCCGACCTGTATCCGACGCACGGCCTCGGCCCGGTGGCGCAGTGCCTGAACATCAACCGCGGGAACCTGTTCGACCACATGGTTTCGATCGCCTCCAAGAGCCGCAGCCTGCACGAGTACGCCGTGGAGCGCTACGGGCCGTCGAGTCCGCAGGCCCAGTGGAAGTTCGCCCTCGGCGACGTGGTCACCTCGTTGATCCGCACGCGCGCCGGCGAGACGATTCTGGTGACGCACGACACCAACACCCCGCGCCCGTACAGCCGGGATTATCTGATCCAGGGCACGCGCGGCATCATCCAGAAGTATCCGACGCCGCTCATTTACGTCGACGGCCGGAGCCCGAAACACGAGTGGGAGGATCTTTTGGCCAACTACGCCGCCGAATGGGAGCACCCGCTCTGGAAGGCCCTGTACGAGAAGGCCCGGGAAGGCGGGCACGGCGGGATGGACTACATCGAGGACTACCGACTGATCCAGTGCCTGCTGCGCGGCGAGGAGATGGAAATGGACGTCTACGACGCCGCGGCGCTGAGCGCGGTGACGGAGTTGAGCGAGCGCTCGATCGCCGGGCGGAGCCGGACGGTCGACTTCCCGGATTTCACGCGCGGCAAGTGGAAAGAGCGGCCGCCGGTGGGGATCATCGAAGCGTAGGCTCAGGCCGCCGTGACGACGGGGATGCCGGCCCGGTGCAGGGCGGCTTCGACCTGCTGGGGCGTCAGGCGCGAGGCGTCGTACTCGACGGTGATCGCGTCGAGCGAAGGCTCCAGGCGCACCGAGTGGAAGCCGTAGATGGAGTGCGCGGCCACGATGCGCTGCATCAGCGGCTCATCGAGCGGGCGCAGCAACCGGTAGCGGAGAATAACCTTCGTCATCCGGTCCTCAGGATAGCACTGATATTTCCGCGTCGAGGATGGTCAGCCGGCGGCCGAAGGAGCGGGAGTGGGCGGACTCGCTTCCCGCGGGTGGGCGAGCCGCCAGCGGATTTGGCCGAGGATGCCGAGCCAGATTTCGGCGTCCCGGGCGCTCAGGCTCATGCGCCGGATCAGGCGGCGGAGCTTGAGGCGGGTGGAGGCGGACGTCGGCGGGTTGACGTAGCCGGCCTGCTCGAGCACTTCGAGCAGCAGCCGGTCGATGCGTTCGAGCGCGGCGGCTGCCGCGGCCCGGGGCCGCTTCGGTTCGGCGCGAGCCGCGCGCGGATTGCGCACCAGCTCGTAGAGGCAGACGGCGACGGCCTGGCCGAGATTCATGGCGCCATGGGCGCGCCGCGTGGGGATGCGCAGCAGCCAGTGACAATGAGCCAGATCCTCCGTACTCAGGCCGTATTTCTCCGAGCCGAAGACGAGGGCGGCGGGGCCGGAGGCGAGGCGCCGCCGGATGAGACGGGCGCCGTACTCGATGCGGCGCAGCGGCTGCTCGAGCTGGCGGCCCGCGGCCGAGGTCGTGCCCACCACGAGCGTGCAATCGGCGACCGCTTCGCTCAAGCTTGAATACACTTCGGCGGCCTGGAGGACCTCGGAAGCGCCGACGGCGGAACGCGCCTCCTGGTAGGCGACCTCGTAGGCGTTCACCAGGCGCAGGCGCGTAAAGCCGAAATTGCTCATGGCGCGAGCGGCGGCGCCGATGTTGAGCGGGTTGCGGGCCTCCACCAGGACGAGGCGAAGATCTGCGTAGGGGTTGACGTCGGCTTCGACAGGAGCGACCGGATCGAAGTCAGGGAAGCATTCGTGGTTCAGCGCAACTCTTCCATGATCTCATCGAGGGCTTCGCGAGGAGGCCGGGTCTTGGATTCCGGCAGGGTGGCCAGCGGCTCGTCGACCAGGTTCAGATGGTCAAAGAGTGTGGGCTTGTCCGGCTCGACGTAAAGGATGCCGGTGAGCACCTCGCCGCGGGCCGCCGATTCGTGGAGGGCGCGGATGGCGCCGAGCTTGTCGGTCGGGTCGTAGTCGCGGTCCAGCTTGCGCAGGCGCAGGCGGGAGCCGTCGTGCAGGACCACCTCCTTGGCTTCGCCTTCGGCGATTTCGACTTCGATGTCCTCGAAGAAGGGGACGAAATCGACGGCGTGGACCGGGTGATCGTGCTCCTTCATGTACGAGTAGCTCTTGGTGGAGCCCTCGTGGTCGTTGAAGGTGGTGCAGGGCGAGATCACGTCCAGAACCGACAAGCCGCGGTGCGCGATGGCGGCCTTGAGCACGGCCCCCATTTGAGCTTTGTCGCCGGAGAAGGAGCGCGCCACCAGCGAAGCGCCCAGCTCGATGCCGAGCAGGCAGCAATCGATCGGCGGCAACTGGTTCGTCTCGCCGGTCTTGAGCGTCGAGCCGACGTCGGCGGTGGCCGAGAACTGCCCTTTGGTCAGCCCGTAAACGCCGTTGTTCTCGATGATGTAGATCAGCGGGACGTTCCGGCGCAGCATGTGCATGAAGTTGCCGAGGCCGATCGAGGCGGTGTCGCCATCGCCGGAGGCGACGATGCCGATCAGGCGGCGGTTGGCCAGCATGGCGCCGGTGCTCATCGGCGCGGCGCGGCCGTGCACGCCGTTGAAGCCGTGGGCCTGGCTGAGGAAGTAAGCCGGCGCTTTCGAGGAGCAGCCGATGCCCGAGAGCTTGGCCACTTGCCAGGGCGGCACTCCCATTTCGTAGAAGCATTCGATGATGCGCTGCGAGATGGCGTTGTGGCCGCAGCCGGCGCACAAAGTGGTCTTGCCGCCCTTGTAACTGGCGATGTCCAGACCGATCCGGTTGAGGTTCGGCTTGGGCGGCGGCGCTACGGTCGTGCTCATAAGCCCTCCTGGAGGACGATTTCGTCGGTGATGGTGCGGGCGTCGATCGGCAGCCCGCCGTAGTAGCGGACGCTGCGGAGCTTGGCGATCAGTTCCGGCGGCAGCTCCATGCGCATTAACTGGAGCGTCTGGGCGTCACGGTTCTGCTCGACGACGTAGACGCGGGCGTGGCGCTCGAGAAAGTCGGTCAGTTCGGGCGTGAACGGGTAGGCCTTGAGCCGCAGGTAGCTCGTGCGGAGGCCGTATTCGGCGGCTAGCTGGTCGCGGCTCTCCCGGGTCGCGTAGAGCGAGGTGCCGTAGCAGATCAAGCCAATCGAGGCCGTCTCGTCGAGTTCGACTTCGGGCCGGGGCACGGCGCCGCGGATCGACTCGAACTTGCGCGCCAGCCGGTCCATGTTGCGGATGTAGTCGGCGGGCCGCTCGCTGTATTGCGCCAGTTCGTTGTGGCCGCTGCCGCGCGTGAAGTAGGCCGCCGCCGGATGGGGCGTGCCGGGCAGCGTGCGGTAGCCGACGCCGTCGCCGTTGACGTCCTTGTAGCGGGCGAAGCCTCCGAGCCGCTCCAAGTCTTCGGCCGTCAGCACCTTACCGCGCTGAAGCGGGCGGGTCGAGTAGGGGAACGGATCGGCCATCCAGCTGTTCATGCCGAGGTCCAGGTCGGTCATGACGAAGACCGGCGTCTGGAACTGTTCGGCGAGGTTGAAGGCGTCCTCCATCATGGTGAAGCACTCTTCCGGCGAGCCGGGAATCAGCATCGGGTGCTTGGTGTCGCCGTGCGAGAGCACGGCGCAGGAGAGGATGTCGCCCTGCTGAGTGCGCGTCGGCAGTCCGGTCGACGGGCCGACGCGCTGGACGTCGACGATCACGGCGGGCACCTCGGCGTAGTAGCCCAAGCCCACGAATTCCGCCATCAGCGAGATGCCGGGGCCGGCGGTGGCGGTCATCGCCCGGGCGCCCGCCCAGCCGGCGCCGATCACCATCCCGATCGCCGCCAGCTCATCTTCGGCCTGGACGACTGCGTAGGTGGCCTTGCCTGTCTCCGGATCGATCCGATAGCGCTTGAGGTATCCCATCATGGACTCGACCAGCGAGGACGACGGCGTGATCGGATACCAGGTGACGACCGTGACGCCCGCGAAGATGGCTCCGAGCGCGGTGGCCGAGTTGCCGTCGATGATGATCTTGCCGCGCGTCGCGTCCATCCGCTCGATGCGGAACGGGTCCGTCTTGGAGAGATGCTTTTCGGCGTAGTCGGCGCCGGCGAGCACCGCGCCCCAGTTCAGCTCGGCCGCCTTGACCTTGCGCGGACCGAACTGCTTGAACAGCGCCTTGCGGATCTCTTCGAGGTCGATGCCCAGCAGATAAGCCAGCGCGCCGTCATAGATCATGTTCCGGACGAGCTTGCGCAGCTTCGGCTGCGGGCAGACCGGCGCCACCAGCTTGTCGAACGGCACGGGGTAGAAATGCAGGTCCGAGCGCAACTCGTCGAGCTTGAGCGGCTCGTCGTAAAGTACCGCCGCGCCGCTCTCGAGGCTCATGACGTC
>JBBIMZ010000158.1:0-7788 GCA_037444135.1 Solibacteraceae bacterium | reverse complement strand
TCGAGGAAGGCAAGCGTCTCGGCGTCTTCATACACGAGCGGCGCCTCGTGCGTGCCCTCGACGATCTTGCAGAAGACGCAATCCTTCATCAGTAAAGATTGGGCAGATATTCGAGCGGCTCGTCGAATGGCTTGGTGCGGCCCGCGGCGACCTCGTAAAGGCGCTCGTGGCTTTGGATGGCCGCCTGGCAGAGGGCTTCATACGGGCGGTTGCACACGTCCAGGAAGCCGATGTTGTAGTTCTCTCCGTCGAAGCGGCCCAGGGCCGATTGGTCGTAGAGCGTGAACCAGTGCGCTCCGACGCAGTGCGGGTTGGCGGCGGCGTCCTCCAGGTAGACGCGGTAAGCCTTGGCCCGGTCCTGCTGGTTCTTCAGGTGGCCGATGCCGGAGGCCGGCAGGCCGACGTCGAGCGCGCCGAAGTGCCACTCGCCGATGATGACGGGCATTTTCAGCAGGTCGTGGATCGTGCGCGTGACGTCGGCGGGAACGCGCTGCCGGTAGCAATTCATGCTGAAGACGTCGAACGACTTCATCCCTTCGACGGCCCAGCGGGGCGGCGTGCCGGCCCAGCGCATGCCGAGGTTCAGGTGATTCGGATCGACCTTGCGGCAGGCCTCCGACAGCACCTGGAAGTAGCGCGAGGTCATCACGACGCTGAAGGCCTCCAGATCCGGCAGCGCGGCTTCGGGAAGGATCGCGTTCCAGGGCCCCGAGGCGATCTGTTCGAAGGTGACAGGCAGGCCCCAGGCGCCGGCCAGCGCCGCGTTGTCGGAGTACTTTTTCTGGAGGAACCGGCTCAATTCCCGGCGCGTCTCGCAGGCGGGCGTCACAAAAAGCATTCCGGCGGCCGGCAGTTCCGACGAGAAGCCCCACTGCGGCTCGTTCATCAGGAAGTAACCAAGAAAGGCGGGATCGTTCGCCGTCGACGCCAACTGGGCGGCGTAGTCGGCGGCGTCTTTTTCAAAGTCCGGGTGGAAGACGTCGGGGAAGTCGCGATAGATGTTCGGCACGCGTTTGGGCGAGAACTGCATCGGCCGGACGTACGGGATCTGAGCCTGGCGCGCGATTTCCCAGTCCGACCAGTTGCCGACCGTGTTGAAGCGGAGGCGGCGGAGCTCGGCCAGGGCGATGGCGGCCCAGTTCTGGCGCCAGACCTCGGCGCCGAACGTGCGGATGAAATTCGCCGCCAGGTAATTGACGAACTTACCCTCACGGCCTTCGCGGATACTGAGCGCGTCCTTGAACTCGCCGGTCTCGGGAAGCCACTTGAGAGCGGCCTCCAGGCCGTCGTAGCGAGCCATGGTGTCGACGCGGACGCAATCGAGGCCGGCCGACCAGAAGGCGAAGCCGTCCGGATCGACCAGCCACCAGCGCTTGCCGTCAAAGTGCGTCCGGAAAAAGCCCGGCGGTTTGGTGAGGCGCCGCGCCTTCCAGCCGCCCCAGCGGGTGAAGGCGCCGGGCCAGGATTGCTTGGGGGCGGCCTCGAGCTGGGCGCGGAGCCGGGCCTGGAGTTCGGCGACGCTGCGCGTCTTGGCCGGCCACTCGTGCAGCGTGCTCTGGCCGAGTTCGTCGAGCAGCGGCCCTTTGGGCAAGATGGGCTGAGCGAGCTTTTCCACCTCGCCCCGGGAGTACATCAGGTCCGTCATCGCCCAGCGGGCCGGCAGCGGGCTCTTGCGCGAGACCTTGAAGGTAAGCCGGTCGACCTTGGCCAGGTCGACGCGGTCGCCGCTGCACCGCGGCTTGAGGAACGCTCCTTCTCGTTCGATGCCCCAGCGGTTCTGATCCACCAGGCTGAGCGGCATGCGCAGGCGCAGCGAGCACTGATTCAGTCCGCCGAACCGGAAGTGGAAGGCGCGTCCCTTTTCGCCTTCCTGAAGCGTGATCGTGAACACGATCAGGTGGTTGCCGTCGAGCAGCATGTCCGCGACCAGGTAGCGGGCGCCGGCCAGCGTGCCCGGCGCGAACCGGTAGTCGAGGCCGTCGCCGGCCTCCTCGGCAACCAGCCAGCGAGCCCCCGGGAGCGGGGTGTCGCCCCCTTCGCGGCGCAGACTGCCGAGCACGGCTTCCGGCTCGAGCGGCGTGCCGAGCCGGCGCCGGCAGCCGGAAAGCAGCACGGCGCCGCCCGCGAGGAATTCTCTGCGATCGATCATGGCTTGGCCTCCTGAGCGGCTGGAACGATGTGGACGGCGTGGCCGCCGCCCGGCGCCAGAGGCGCCGTGAGAACGTCGGCGCGCGTCACTGTGCGCCGGCTGATCGAGACATGTTTGGGAAAGCGCTCCGCGTCCGGAGCGTCGGCATAGATCTCAGCGGTGAAGCTGCCCGGGGGCAGAAACGAGAGCGGAATGGACAGCTCCCGGGCAGTCCAGTCGGTGAGGCTCCCGACGAACCAGTCGCGGCCGCGCCGCCGGGCGACCGTGATGAAGTCGCCCACCCGGGCGTTCACCACGCGGGTTTCGTCCCAGCTGACCGGAACCTTCTTGATGAACTCGAAGGCCGGCTCGCCCTCGTAGGCCGAGGGATGGTCGGCCACCACCATGAAAGGACTCTCGAGGACGACGAACAGGGCCAGTTGGTGCGCGCGCGTGCCGAGCACCATCGGATCGTCGCGCCGGGCGATGAAGTCAGCCTTGGTGACGTTGTCGAAGCCGCCCGGCGTATAGTCGAAAGGACCGGCCAGCAGGCGCGTGAACGGCAGCGTTACGTTGTGTTCGGGCTCGACCGCGAAGCTCCACTTGGTGTATTCCAGCCCGAGGGCGCCCTCGCGCGTCAGCAGGTTCGGCCAGGTGCGGCGCAGGCCGTCGGGCTTGAAAGCGCCGTGAAAATCCACCATCAGGCGATGGGCGGCGGCTTTCTCGACGACGCGCCGGTACCAGTTGACCATCCACTGGTCATCGCGGTCCATGAAGTCGATCTTGACGCCGGCGGCGCCCCACTTCTCGTAAAGGGGGAACGCTTCGTTCATGTGGGCATCCACGCCGGTCCAGTGGACCCAGAGCCAGATGCCCACGCCTTTCGCCCGCGCGTAGCGGATGATTTCCGGTATGTCGACGGTTTCGCGGTGGCGGGTGATGTCGGTGCGGTCCGACCAGCCGGCATCGACGAGGACGTACTCGAAGCCGGAGCGGGCGGCAAAATCGACCAAGTAAAGGAAAGTCCGCGTATCCATGCCGGTCTCGAAGCCCTGTTCGGTTTTGACGCGGCCGAACCACCAGTCCCAGGCGGCCTTGCCCGGTTTGATCCACGAGGTGTCCTGAATGGCCGACGGCGGATTGAGGTTGACGATGAGGTTGGATTCGAGCAGGCGGCCGACTTCCGGCGCGAACATCAGCACGCGCCACGGCGAGCGGTGGGGCGTGCGCGCGACGACGGCAAAGCCCGGCGCCTCCAGACTCGGCGAGAGGACGGAGGAAAAGCCCGTGCGGGTTCCTTCGACGTCGCGCCGCAGGTACATGCCCGCATAGTTGTCCAGATGGGCCTCGGTGATGGCGAGCCAGCCCGTGCCGGCGAGCTCGATCAGCAGTGGCAAACCGATCAGGCGGTCCGGGGGAATGCTGCCGACCGGCAGGAGCTGATAGCGGTCCTCGTAGCTGGTGTGAAAGTTGCGCAAGAACAGCGGGTAGGCGAAGCAGTCCTTGGGAATCCGGAACTCGGTCTTCTCGGCGGCCAGACGGAAGGCTTTGACGGCGGGCTGATCCGGAACCAGATAGCGGAAGGCGATGCCGTCGTTGTACGCGCGCGCCTCGAGCGCCAGGCGGCGGGCGCCGGGACGCGTCTCCTCGAGCTCGAGGCGCAGGGCATTGTAGTGGTCGCGGACGGGGTTGGATTTGCCATGCACCAGCCGGTAGGTCTCGTCGTGACTGCTCTTTTCGACTCCCACCAGGCGCACAGCGGCGCCGAGCAGCGGAGCGCCTTCCAGCAACAGGCCGAGTTGGGAGCGGGCGATGACAGGCTTGTTGTCGAAGGAAACCTCGTAAGCAAGTTGCCCTCCGGGGGCGGCCGGCGCGCCGGCGGCAAGGATCTGGAAGCTGATGGCGAGCTTGCCGTCGGGCGAGACCAGCGCCGCCGCCGTTTGGCCGGCGAGCGGGAGCGGGAGGAGCGCCAGGCCGAGGGAGCGCAGCCGGAACGGAGTAGAGTTCATGTACCGAAACTCCAATCGCAGGCACTCATAGTACTTCCGGCGGGAAGGGGCTTTCAAGCCCGCGGCAACCACGCCGCCGGCCGGCCGGCGGACAGCAAGGAGTTGGGAGCGGCCGGCGTCGGCAAGCGGAATTCGATGGTGATGTGGGTGACGACCTCGATGGGCGCGCCGCGATGGAGCACAGGCCTGAAAACCCACTGCTTGGCGGCCTTAAGGGCGGCCGGCACCAGGAGCGGATGCCCGCTGATCAGGTAAAGCGACTTGACCGAGCCGTCCTTGGCGATCACGGCGGCGAAGCGCACCGAACCGGTGACGCCGAGGCGGCGCGCGGTCTCCGGATAGTGCGGTTCGACCCGCTTGTCGATTTTCCACCGCATCAGCTGCTCGGGAACCGACAAGCGCGGCTCCTCGAGGCGCGCCGGCCCCAATGCCGCAAGAAGGACGATCGCTTCCAGCACCATCGATTTAGACCGCTCGGGCCACGCGCGGGTTTCCGCCGCGGTCAGTGCTTCTCGATCAGCTCATCGGCCAGGCCGGATTCGACGTAGATCTCGCGGCCTTTCTGGAAGACTTTGTCGAGGATGGCGACGGCCCGGTCCACTTCGGCTTCGGTGAGGACGTAAGGCGGCAGCAGGCGCAGGACGGTCTCGTGCGTGCAGTTGACGAGCAAGCCCCGGCTCAGGGCGTCTTCCACGAGACTCTTGCAGGGGATCTTCAGGTCGATGCCGATCATCAAGCCGTAGCAGCGCACCTGGCGGACGAACGGGTAATGGCGCGCCAGATCCTCCAGTCGAATCCGGAAGTATCCGGCAATGCGCGAGATCGACGGCAGCAGCTCCTCGAGGATGTCCAGAAACTCCAGCGCCACGCGACACGCCAGCGGCCCGCCGCCGAACGTCGAGCCGTGCATGCCCGCCGGCAATGTCGCCGCCGCCTTCTCGCCGGCGATCACCGCCCCGAAGGGCAGGCCGCAAGCCAGCGGCTTGGCTACGGTGACGATGTCCGGCAGCGGGTGGGGATCGAGCAATTGATAGGAGAAGAACTTGCCGGTTCGGCCCACGCCGCACTGGATCTCGTCAAAGAGCAAGAGGGCGTTGTGGCACTCGGCCAGCTCCCTGGCCTTGTAAATGAAAGCCGGTTCGATCAGGTGGATGCCGCCTTCGCCCTGAATGCCTTCGAGCAGGATGCCCGCGGTGCGGTCGTTGACGGCGGCCTCGAGCGCCGCCACATCGTTGGGCGGGACGAACTTGACGCCGGCGAGCAGCGGCTCGAAATCCTTGCGGTACTTCGGCTGGCCGGTCACCGAGATGGCGCCGAGCGTGCGCCCGTGGAAAGAGTTCTCCAGCGAGACGATCTCGTACTTCTCCGGCGACAGATGCGAGCCATGAGCCCGGATCATCTTGAGGCCGGCTTCCATGGCTTCGGCTCCGGAGTTGCAGAAAAAGCAGCGCGCCAGTCCCGTGAGCTCAGCCAGGCGCTTGGCCAGCGGGCCCTGATATTCGTGGTAGTAGAGATTCGAGCAATGGATGAGCTTGGAGGCCTGGTCCCTGATCACCTTCAAGATGCGGGGATGGGCGTGACCCAGGGCGTTTACACCGATCCCGGACACTAAGTCCAGATAGCGCTTGCCGTTAACGTCAAACAGGTAGCAGCCTTTGCCGCGGCGGAAGACGACGGGCAGGCGGCTGTAGGTCTGAACCAGGTAGCCGCGCTCGAGCTCGAAGATCTGTTCGGCGATCGAGGCTTGGGCGACGGCGCCTGAAGCGTCATCCATAAGTCTTTTCATGATACAGCAGGCCGCTCACCCGTCAGGCGGCCAGCACATCCAGGCCGATGGCGTCGTGGTCGGAAAGCGGCGCCCCCCCGGCTTCGCGCAAGTCGTGGATCACCACGGGGTTGCTGACGCGCAGACCGCGCGTGGCGAACCAGTCCAGCTTGAGCGGGCAGCGCCCGTCATGGTTGCGCAAGGCCCAGCGGATGAAAGGGAAACACCACTCGGGCACCCACTCGGACAGTCCCTTGTAGGTGCGGTAGTTGTCGAAGTCGTAGTAGACCGTATACTCGCCGAGACGGTTCGCGTTGCGGTAGTCAAAGCCGCGCCGCTCGAGCAGTTCGAACAGGCCCCGCTCGAAGCGCCGGTACGGGTGCAGGTAATGGTTCCGGATCACGTTGTCCGGCCCCATCAGGACGCGCAGCCAGTAGCCCATGATGGCCCGGAAGGCGGTCGCGGAGTTGTAAGTGCTGGTGTTCCAGTCGCCGCCGAGCACCACGGGTCCGGAGGGCGGCAGCCGGTCCAGGATGGTCTGCATCTGGCGCCGGCGATGGCGCTGGCTGGAGTTGGCGTCCAGATGGATCGAGACCGCCGTGACGGTGAGGTTCGGGAAGCGGATGTCGGCGGCCACAGCCACCTGGCAGCCGATGCGCTGCTCGCGGCTGGACATCTTGTCGATGCCGTTCTCGAGCGGAATCGCGCGGACGTTGTGAATCGAGTAGCGGCTGAGCAGCGCGTTGCCGTGCAGGCCGAGTTCGTTTTCGCCCTCGACCTCGCGCTCGAGGCCGGAACCTTTGCCCAGGTTCAGGTAACAGGGCGCGAAGGCGTAGTGGAAGCCGAGTTCGCGCGCGAGCGTCTGCGGAACGTCACGATTGCCGGAGCGCGCCATGCCGACGTCGGTCTCCGTCAAAAGCAGCACGTCGCAGCGCTTCAGGTACTCGTGCGTGCGAAAGGCCTCGATCTGGCCGTCGAGCCGGATGCCGCGCTCGATGTTCCACGCCAGGAACCGGTACGCCGGGCGGGCGGGCGGCGCGGCCGGGCCGAAGTGGCCGATCTCCGGCGAGTCCATGACGCGGCGGATCACCGGCTCCAGCGCACGGTAGCGGGGGTGGCGGTGCAGCTCGGCCGTGGAGCGGCACCGGGCCAGCTCGCCGAAGTGGGGCAGCAACTCGGTGCGGATCAGGCGGCGGATTTCCTCAGCGGTCCACTCGTGCGGCAACGCTTCTTTGAGCATTCACCTGCGCGATCCAAGGGGGATTTCCTTCGTTATGATACCAATCCGGCGCCGGGAACCTCCCCGAGCGCGCCGGCGTAAGCCATAATGGGGAACGATCCGGTTCCCCGGGGTGCTCGATGCCGTTCTGCTGCCAGTGCGGATGCCAAGTCGGCTCCGCGGACGCCTATTGCAGCCACTGCGGGGCCAAACAGGCCGGCGCCGCACCCGCGGCACCCAATTTGCTTGCCAACCTGACGGCCCGCAACGCGGCGCTGCTCTGCTATATCCCCGTAATCGGCTGGATTCCCGCGATCGTGGTGCTGGCCGCCGAGCGCTTCAAGCAGGACCGGACGGTACGCTTTCACGCCTTTCAAGGCCTCTATCTGTTCGTCGCCTGGCTGTTGGTGGACTGGGCCATCGGGCCGTTCTTCGCCATGTTTCCCGGAAGCGCCTTCCGGCACGGGATCACCGGGCTCCTCAAAGCGTTGCTGTTTCTGGTCTGGATCTTCATGATCGTCAAGACCAGCCAGAATGAGACCTACCGCCTGCCGATCGTCGGGGAGCTCGCTGAGCGCTCGCTGTCGGAGCAGCGCTAGGCGGGTGTGGTATATTTATTCATGAAGGTGAATAAATAATCGTATGACCCTCCGCGCAGGCATCGTCG